>NZ_JAKEVM010000155.1 GCF_022398475.1 Pseudoalteromonas shioyasakiensis
GGTTTAGTGTCTTGGTTCTGTTCGTAAGCCAAGAATTAAACTTACACACATTAATAGCAATACAAAGGTAAACGGCAAGCCCGTAGATACGGCTCCGGCTTGTAAAGCTTCGATTGCTTGTGTGCCACCAATCCAAACAAGTGCTGCTGCAATAGCACCCTCGATTGTTGCCCAAAAGATACGTTGAGGTACTGGTGCGTCAACTTTACCACCGGCAGTGATAGAGTCGATTACTAATGATCCTGAGTCTGATGAAGTAATAAAAAACACGAGTACTAACACAATTGCAATGAATGAAAGCACTTGCGACATTGGTAGGGCTTCAAACATTTGGAACATTGCAAGTGGTACATCAGTTAAGCCTTTTTCACCTAGTACACCCACTTTATCAATAACTTGTTCAATAGCGATACCACCATAAATTGACATCCAGAAGATAGTCACAACAGTAGGAACTAGTAATACAGCAATTAAGAACTCACGGATTGTACGGCCTTCAGATACGCGCGCAATGAACATACCTACAAACGGTGACCATGAAATCCACCAAGCCCAGTAGAATACAGTCCAGCCATGCATCCATGTTTCATCTTCACGACCATGTGGGTTACTTAGTGGAATAATGTTTTCAACATAACCCATTACTGTATTAGGAAGGTTGCCAAATGCTGCAGAAAAACCAACAAGTGCAACAAATACAAGTAATACAAAAGCAATAAGCATGTTTACGTTACTAAGTAGTTTTACACCGCCGTCGATACCGCGAACAACAGAAATCACAGCAAGTAACGTTACACCTACAATAACGCCAATTTGTAAGCCAATTCCGCTATCAGTACCAAATACATGGTTAATACCTGCAGCGGCTTGTTGCGCGCCTAAACCAAGAGACGTTGCAAGGCCAAATAGAGTGGCAAGTACAGCTAGAATATCAATAAGGTGGCCAGGCCAGCCCCATGCTTTGTCACCTAAAATAGGGTAAAAAATTGAACGAATTGATAACGGCAAACCTTTGTTATAGCAAAAGAATGCGAGAGAAAGCGAAACAACGGCGTAGATTGCCCAAGGGTGTAAACCCCAATGGAACATAGTTGCACCCATTGCCATTTTGGCAGCTTCTGGCGTGTTTGCTTCAACGCCGAGAGGTGTTTCATACCAGCCTGTAAAGTAAGCTACGGGTTCTGCTACGCCCCAGAACATTAAGCCTATACCCATACCTGCAGCAAATAACATTGCTAACCAAGAAATACGAGAGTGAGTTGGACGCGCTTCTTTACCACCAAGGCGGATGTTACCGTATGGTGAAACAATTAACGCTAAGCAAAACAATACGAATAAGTTTGCTGACCACATAAAAAAGCCATCAAAGTTATTAATAATGTCGTTCTTAATACCATTCAGGGTTGTTTTTGCTGTTTCAGCATCTGAAATAAGTGTTGCCACTAAGAATAGGGCAATTAAACCAGCACTAATGCCAAATACAGGGTTATGCACATCAAAACCCCATTTTTGTACATTGTCCTGACCGACGGTGTAGTCGGTATTGTCGATACTGTACTTATCATGATGTTCGCTCATGAATACCTCTTGTTGTAGTTATATCTAGCAGAAAGCTAAACGGCCGGATGGCACAAGCTTGGCTATCACTATTTTACGTAAGAAACCGAAAATTAGTTTGTAGACGAACTAAATTTGTACCAAAGTCTAGTCTTTAGTGTAGGAGTTCGAAAAGAAATGTAAATGCTTTTGTCCCTAAACAGCCGAATAAATGCAGTTTTTTACGTTTTTTGTTGGAATTGTGAACAAAATGAGGCGAGCAAAGAATAATTTGATGACAGTATTATTTCAAAGCAAATTATTTCAATTGAGAGGAAAGTGCTGCAAACACAGGGCTTGCAGCACAAAGTTACTACTTTTTGTAAGCGTCGTTATGAACACCAGCAGCACGACCTGAAGGGTCAGCATTGTTTTGGAATGATGCATCCCAAGCTAGTGCTTCAGGAGTAGAACAAGCAACTGATTTGCCATGCGGAACACATTTCGCAGCTGCATCACCAGGGAAGTGCTCTTCGAAAATACTTCGATAAAAATACGCTTCTTTAGAATCAGGCGTATTGATCGGGTATTTGTATTTCGCATTAGCAAGGTCTTGATCGCTTACTTGATCGTTTACATACTCTTTTAAAGTATCAATCCAGTTATAGCCTACACCATCAGAGAACTGCTCTTTTTGACGCCAAAGTACGTCGTCTGGTAGATAGCCGTCGAACGCTTCACGAATAATGTGTTTTTCGATTTTACCGTCTTTACACATTTTCGCTTCTGGGTTGATACGCATTGCTACGTCTACAAATTCTTTATCTAAGAATGGCACTCGCGCTTCAACGCCCCATGCTGCCATTGATTTATTCGCACGCAAGCAATCGAACATATGTAGTTTAGAGACTTTACGGTTAAGTTCTTCATGGAACTCTTGCGCATTTGGTGCTTTGTGGAAATAAAGGTAACCACCAAATAGCTCATCAGCACCTTCGCCCGATAACACCATTTTAATACCCATGGCTTTAATTTGGCGCGCCATTAAGTACATCGGCGTTGAGGCACGAATAGTTGTTACATCGTACGTTTCGATGTGATAAATCACTTCACGCAGGGCATCAATACCTTCTTGAATAGTAAAGTGAATAGGGTGGTGAACCGTACCAATCATATCTGCTACTTTTTGTGCAGCTGCTAAATCGGGTGAGCCTTCTAGACCCACAGAGAATGAATGCAGTTTCGGCCACCATGCATCAGACTCGTCATTATCTTCGATACGTTTTGCAGCAAAACGCTGTGTGATAGCAGAGATAACCGATGAATCTAAACCACCAGATAATAGAACGCCATATGGAACGTCACACATTAATTGACGTTTAACAGCTGCCTCTAAGCCTTCTTTAACATCGCTCGCTTTAGCTTCGTTGTCTTTAACTGCATCATAGCTTTGCCAATCACGGCTGTAGTACTTACGAAGTTGACCATCTTTGCTCCATAAGAAATGACCCGGAGGGAACTCTTCAATATGTTTACAAATTGGCGATAATGCTTTTAATTCTGAAGCAACATAAAAGTTACCATGCTCATCATGACCCGTATAAAGCGGAATAATCCCGATATGGTCACGACCAATTAAGTAAGCATCTTGCTCTTCGTCGTATAAACAAAACGCAAAAATACCATTTAAATCATCTAAAAACTCAGGGCCTTTTTGTTTATATAAAGCCAAAATAACTTCACAGTCTGATTGAGTTTGAAAAGTAAAATCAGTTTCTAAACTAGCAGCGAGCTCTTTGTGGTTATAAATTTCACCGTTAACAGCAAGAATATTTGTACGCTCAGGGTTGTACAAAGGCTGTGCACCACTTGATACGCCAACAATCGCTAGACGCTCGTGCACTAAAATAGCTTTATCTGATGAATACACGCCAGACCAATCTGGCCCGCGGTGCCTTAATAGTTTTGACATCTCAATTGCTTGGCTACGCAATTGAGCGGGATCAGATTTAATATCTAATACCCCAAAAATTGAACACATAGTGACTCCTCATTCCAAATATGTGCGCAGTTAACAGAATTTATATAACTGCGAATGTTTGTTTTAACAGAAATAATTACCTAAGTCACACAGGTTTTTTAATTAATTGAGAATAAAATATGCACCTGCGGTTACCTCTTTGCACCAGTATGGGGTAAGTGGTTAAAGGGTGAGCAGTTTAAATGCTTGATTTGTGCAAATTGGATGATAATGAGTCTGGAATAAAGGCTTTTGTTACTAAATTTTCTGCACAGCTTTGGTGCAAAGGAATGCGTAGGGTTTTTACCTTTTTAAATGTATAGACAAGCCATGAAGGTAACGCGAGCAAAGACTTTCTTTGCTCGCATTTTAAACATCAATAAGTTAAGCGCTATTTATTAATATAGTTTAGTGCTATCGCAAGTTGATTTAAGTGCGCAGTTAGCTTTTCTTGTGCCTCGTGGGCTTCGTTGAGTGTAACAAACTTAAAGTGAAGGAAGTCGCCGGGTTTTAATTGTGCAAAATGACGAAGATCCGCTTCGATCACGGTGCCGAGCAATGGATAACCACCCGTTGTTTGCGCATCGTTTAATAGTACTATGGGTTCACCATTTGGCGGAAGCTGAATACAGCCAGGAGCAACAGCCATAGAGGGTAATGAAACATCATGGCTGATATCACACTCATCACTTAATAGTCTTGTGCCCATGCGGTTACTATTAGGCGATACATGCCAAGAATGATTTATAAAGTTAACGATGGTTTCTTTTGGTAACAGTGCTGCATGTGGTGCAGCATGAATACGAATTTGTGTACTTTTAGGTGGTAGCATGGCACCTAAGCCAACTTTGGTATTGTACCTTGGCGTTATATCAAAACTATCGCCAGCCTGTAGTGCTTGACCGGTTAAGCCACCAAAACCCGCTAATATATCTGTTGAGTAAGAATCTAAAATGGGCTTAGGTAAATGCCACTCGCCGCCAATAGCAAGGTAGCTTCTAAAACCATGACGTGCAGCATTAAACTTTAATACATCGCCTTTTTTTATGTAAAAGCTCCAGCCAGGATCAACAGGGTTGCCATTCACTGTGGCTTTCATATCAGTGCCGTGCAGAGCAATGTAGTAATCGTTATCGAACTGAATTTCGGCAAGACCTAAAGTGATCTCAATAACGGGGTTGTTGTCGTCGTTGCCAACTAAACGGTTTGTAATAACTTGAGCGTAAGGGTCTATGCAACCTGATTGACCAATGCCTAAATGGCGAGAGCCTGTTCGGCCTTGATCTTGTATAGACATTTGCATGCCAGGTTTGATGATAGTGATCATTTTAACACCTCCTGAATAACAAACTCTAAAGTATCACCAGGTTCAATAGCACAAGGCGAGGCTGCATTGATATCAAACAGACGAAAATCTGTATGACCAATAATTTGCCAGCCACCAGGTGAGCTTTCAGGGTAAATACCGGTTTGATCGCCGCCGATAGCAACAGAACCTTTTGGAACAGAGAGCCTTGGTTCAGCATGACGAGGTGTGTAAAGTTGTGGATTTAAACCATCTAAATAAGCAAAACCGGGCTTAAAGCCTAAAAAAAGCACGTGGTATTTGGCACTGCTGTGCATTTGAGCAACATCATCAACAGAAAGCTTATGATGTCTAGCAACATGCGCTATATCAGGCCCATATTCACCTCCATAACGAGTCGCAAGTTTATGATGACGTGAGTTAAAGTCTGTGGCTTTAAGTTCGTGCCATTGTTCTAGCAATCGTGGCAGCCAACCAGCAAGTTGAGCGGACTCTTTCAGGTAAAGCGTTAAATTATTATTGGCAGGGACTACATCAACAAAGTCATCACTGCTTTGGCAATATTGGGCTAATGCCCATATTTTCTTTTGCGTAGTGAGTGTGTCGCTTGCTGTTTCATAGGCATCAAAAAAGATGCTATGCGTAGTGAGCGCCATAATTTTAGGTGTACTATTGGTCGTCGTCATTGCGTATCAATCTTATTATTATCCCTTAATGCTTATTAGCATATAGGCTGTTTGTTGATGATGTAAATGTGTCTTTAGTGTTAATTAGAAAAACTCAAGACAATCAAGTGGCTATAATAGCTTATAACCACTTGATAAAGTGCAATGCCTAATTACTGTGCGTTATTTAGTAACCAATTAGACAGTAAACGTACGCCATAGCCTGTACCGCCTTCAGCTAGTTCATCTTTTGCTTTAGAATTTAGCGCGTTACCAGCAATATCAATGTGAACCCAACGTGTGTCACCGGCAAAGTTTTGTAAGAAACTCGCTGCTGTAGTAGCACCTGGGCCATGTGAACCGATGTTTTTAAGATCAGCAATGTCTGACTTTAAAGCATCTTCATAACCTAGAGGTAAACGCCATAGGTTTTCGTTTACTTGTTTACCAGCAACAGTTAGTTGCTCTACAAGGGTGTCGTCGTCAGAAAATACAGCCGCATAGTCATTACCTACAGCACGAATTTTAGACCCTGTTAGGGTAGCAACATCAACCATAATACTTGGTTTGTACTTGTCGCGGGCATACCACATTGCATCACTTAATACTAAACGGCCTTCAGCATCTGTATTTACAATTTCAACGCTTAAACCTTCAGCGGTTCTTACAACGTCACCCGGCGCGACAGCAAATTGCGATACCATATTAGCTGCCATGCCCATTACAGCAACAACGTTTGTGTCGGCTTTAGCCAGTGCCATTGCTTTTACAGTACCCAGTACAGCAGCTGCACCTGCCATGTCTGACTTCATGCGGGCGATTGAAGCGCCTGTTTTAAGGCTGTAACCACCAGAATCAAAGGTAATACCTTTACCCACTAATGCGATAGGGGTGTTTTTATTACCTTGATAATGTGCAACCACTAAACGTGCACCTTCTTCACTACCACGGCCAACAGCCTCAAGTGCACCCATGCCCAGCTTTTTAAGTTGCTTAGGCTCTAAAACAGTAATTTTAACACCTAACTTTTTAAGCTCTTTTGCCGCTTTAGCAAAATCAACCGGCGTCATTTCTGTTGCAACTTCAGACGTTAAGTCACGCGCTAAAAATACACCTTGTTCAATGCTTTGTAGTAGTTTATGGGTTTTGACCGCTTGGTCTAAATTTTCAACATCTAATGTGTAGTTAACAACATGGCTGTCTTGTTCTTTTTTGTATTGCTCAAAACGGTGGTCACGTAAATTTGCGCCATGTGCAAATTCTGCTGCATATTTAGCATTGATTGCGCTGTCTTTTAGCTCTGAAAAATCAAGGCTAACATTTTCCTGTTTAGCCGACTGCAATTTAGCGTGAACGTTACCACCTAGTTTTGCCATTTTTGCTGCATCTAGTTTTGGCTGCTCTCCTAAGCCAACAAGTAAGATGCGCTGATGGTCGCTACCGTTTGGTGCGATAACTTCTAAAGTTTTGCCATAGCCTGCTTTAAAGTCGCTAAATTCAATGACTTTATTTATGTGAGTTTGGGTTTCTGGCTTTAAATAATTAAAGTTAGCAACTTGGCTATCTGTATCTAAAAATAAAACTAGGGTGTTGTCGTTCGGTTTAATTGATTTCGCAAAAGTGAACTCTGCGGCATTCACTTGCGTAGCAAGTGTTAATCCTAATGCAATAGCAGATAAGCTGTGTGCAATTTTCATTTTTTAATATCCCAATGTTAAAAAGCTGTGTTTTACCGTAAATAAGGTTAAGAGTTAAATTGTTAGCGGTGAATCGCTGTTTGCATGCGTTTAAGTTGAAATTATTAATACCTATGCTCGGTCTGTCTTAAATACAGGCTTTTAAGAGGAAATTAGTATGACAATTAAGTCGATGTTACTGACACTATTCACTTGCAGTGCCATTTTTACCACCAGCCCAATTAAAGCTGAAACAATGCCAGATAACGCGACAGGGCATATTGAAACCATTGTGCTTGGTTCGGGTTGCTTTTGGGGAGCAGAAAAACGATACGAAGCACTTGATGGTGTATTGGATGCGGTATCTGGCTATGCTGATGGGCATGGGTTTAAAGCGACCTACAAGAACATAACACGTAGCTCACGACGCTTTGATAAAAACAATTATGCAGAAGTTGTTAAAGTGACATACAACAGTAACGAGTTAACAACTCAATCGCTTTTAAAGCATTATTTTGAAAATCATGATCCAACTCAGCTAAATCGCCAAGGGAATGATGTTGGTACTCAATACCGCTCAACAATTTTGGTAAGTAATAATGAGCAACAAGAAGTTGCGAATAAACTTAAAGATGAATACCAAAGCAAATTAACAGCAGCAGGCTACGGCAAGATTGTAACTGTGATAAAACCGCTTGATGCATTTTATGCCGCTGAGGATTATCACCAAGATTATTTAAAGAAAAACCCCAATGGCTATTGCCCTGATCATTCAACGGGCGTTGTATTTACACCAGTAGAAAAACAGCAGGTTGATAACACAGCCTTATTGGCAGGTAAGCAAATTGTAGTGATAGATGCAAAAGGTTATTGCCCATACTGTGAAAAATTTAAAAAAGAGGTCGCCAATCAGTACATGGGTTCGATACCAATGACCTTTCGACATGCTGATCAACTTGATGGCTTAACGGTTAAAACGCCGACTTGGGCAACACCCACGTTATTATTTATAGAAAATGGCGAAGAGGTTTATGGTCGCCAAGGGTATGTTAGTAAAGGTGAGTTTTACAAAGCCTTAGGGGCATTTAAACTAGGTGACAGTGAAGCTTTTAGAGTGGCATTTCATGCCAGAACTGACAGCCCATTTTGTAAGCAGTACGACATCTTTAAAAATACACCGGATGGAATTTTTATTGATAAGCTAAGTGGAGCGCCGCTATTCGATACCCGAGATAGATTTAACTCGGGCACTGGCTGGCTTTCTTTTACACATCCAGTAAAAGACAGTGTAACTATGCATGAAGACAACAGTTATGGCATGCAGCGTATTGAGCTTAAATCAAAAAGCTCGGGTATTCATTTAGGGCATTTGTTCCCTGGTGAAGGGCCAAGAGGTAAAGATAGATACTGTATTAATGCTACAGTGCTTGATTTTGTGCCAAGAGATAAATCTTAAAAGGTAACTGACGTAAGAAAACCAGCCGACATGGCTGGTTTTCTTTTAGCCTGATGACTTATTACCACAATTTTAATTCCTGTTTAGCGAGGTTTAAGTTGAACGACACCAGCTCGTTATTATTGAGCTGCACAGCCTCATAAAAGTCAGCAATGGCCGCGGTATCATTTTTTGCCATTAGTCGGGCAATACCTCTATTACTTAATGCATAAGACGTCAGTTCATTACGCTTATAGTGCGAGGCATTGACCTTTTTAAGCATCGCGATTGCTTGCGAGCAATCTTGATCAGCTTTATCAAACTGCTTCAGTTTCACACTCGCAACACAGCGGTTAAACGGCACGATATAGTTGTTAGCTTCGTTCATTGTCTCTAATGAATTTGCAAAGTTGCCTTGCATAATTGCTTTTGAGCTTGCGTTATCGTCAACAACCATGAGTTTAAAGTCGTTATTGTTGGCAAGTACAAAATTTGAACAAACAAATAATATTAACCACACGCAGGGTTTAAGATTTAATTTAAACATTGTTTTCTCCTTGTTAGCGTTAGCGTTAGCGTTAGCGTTAGCGTAAGCGTTGTGCTTACTCTATAAAGTTAGAAAACAGGGTATAAAACTGACAAACGATATAATCGCACCCATAAGGTGAAGAAAAGTATTCTATAACGCAGATATTTTAGACGAAAAAAAGCCCGGTCAGAACACACAAGAACCGGGCTTTCGACAACAATTTGGTTGGGGTAACTTTTACAGCGCTAGGTTTTGTTTTGCGCGGCTTAAGTTGTGGTTAACAAGTTCGTTTTTAGAAATTTGCACTGCTTCATAAAAGTCAGAAAGAGCAGCAGTATCGTTTTCAGACATGATGCGTGCAACACCACGGTTACTAAGTGCAAACGATGTTAGTTCACGGCGTTTGTAACCTGGTACTTTACTTGTGCTTAGAAGAGAAATTGCTTGTGTACACAGGCTTTCCGCTTCTGAAAAATTCTTTTCTTTAACGCTTAATGCACAGCGGTTGAAGGCAGTTTCGTATTGGCTAGTTGCATTGTCGTTAGATTGAGCTTGCTCAATAACCATCAGTTTATAATCAGCTTGGTCGGCTACTGCCATCGCTGAGCAAGTTAATAAAGAGCTAAGTGCAATAGTGGTTACAAGTGTTTTTAACATGATAGTTTTCCTCTGAATAAGTTGGTGTTTCTTGCCAACGAGTGAACTTTAAAATATTCCTATAAGCTAAACAAACGATTAAATTAAAACTGATAGATGAAGAAATTTAATCTATAGAGTAA
>NZ_JAKEVM010000156.1 GCF_022398475.1 Pseudoalteromonas shioyasakiensis
GTTTTAAATTTATTCAAAATAAAGCCTAAAAAGTATGAATTTAAGCTGAAATGCGGAAAAAAGAGAAAATTTATTGCAGGCGTATTTTAATAAAAAAGCGCTTATGAAAACGCTCATGTTAGGCTAAAAGTTAAGCTAAGCTCATTCATGGTATTTACGAATAACCGCTATCTTGCCATCTTCTATTTCGAGCACATCCATAATGGTCTGCGTGTATTCAATTTCTTGCTGGTTTTGTGGGTGTATACCTTTAGCATGATGGGTATAACGTAAAGCAATGGCAGAATCATTAAAAATAAAGGTATCGAGTAAGTTTGCTTGATATTCAGTGTGCGCCCCAAGGTAAAAAGTCATGCCTTTACGCATCATCGCTTTGCCATCTGGCTCCCTTGAATCATCTGTTTGATAAGGTAAGTGTTGGTTTGCTACATCGTCAGTTAATAAAGCTAAAAAGGCTTCTAACTCTTTGTTGGTGGCATTGGGTGCTTGTGTTGCAACCATGGTATTAAAGTACTGCTGTGCTAATGCTGTGAGCTCTAGGTTAACTTGCTTTGCTTGGCTGCTAAATGTGCTGAACAGGCAAATAGCTAGAAAATAAAGGTGCTTCATCGTTATTCCTTGTGGTTTTAGTTATTGACTAATAATCAAACTACGCACCTAAAATAACGACAAAGCATCGAACTATCAACAATTTAGTTTTAAGCTGTTTGTGGCTTTGGGATCTCGCGTTTATCTAAATAGCCGCTGTATCGTGTTGCAATTAACGCCGCTAAACTGATGATAGCGCCAATCCAAGCAGTGTCTTGCAATGAGTAGTTTTCAACGACAACACCACCTAACACTGAACCTAGCGCAATCCCGATATTAAACGCTGCAATGTTCAACCCTGAGGCCACATCGACGGCATTGGGTGTGAACTTTTCGGCAAGTTTAACCACATAAACTTGCAGCCCAGGCACATTACCAAACGCAAATGCCCCCCATACAAGTATGGTCAGTACCGCAGCGACTTTTGATTGCATGGTAAAGGTCAGCACTAACAGCACAATACTCAAAGCACTAAAGATAATGGTCAGCGCACTAATGGGGCCTTTTTTATCAGCTAATTTACCGCCATAGATATTGCCAACAGCAACCGATACCCCATATACCAGCATAATTAAGCTAATGGTGGCTGATGCAAAACCAGTTTGCAGCTCTAAAATGGGCGCTAAATATGTAAAGGCAGTAAATGTGCCGCCATAACCAAGTATGGTCATCAAGTACACCAGTAAAAGCCTAGGTTGCACCATTACTTTTAGCTGCTCACCCAAAGTCGCCGGTTTACTTTGCTTTAAGTTGCTAGGAATTAAAAACGCGCTACCAACAAGTGCAATTAAGCCCAGTAAAGACACTACTAAAAAGGTCGCTCGCCAACCAAAGTGCTGACCAATCCAAGTCCCTAATGGCACACCGGTTACTAATGCAACCGTTAACCCCGTAAACATAATCGCAATGGCACTGGCTTCTTTATCTTTACTGACAAGCCCAGTAGCGATCGTTGAACCAATTGAGAAAAACACCCCATGGGCAAGGCCTGTTAGAATCCTTGCGGTGATCAAGCTACCATAACTAGGTGCTTGCCAAGCCAGTAAATTACCAATTACAAATAGGCTCATTAAGCTAAGTAATACATGTTTTCGATTCCAGCGTCCGGTAAGCGCGGTTAATACTGGCGCCCCCACCGCAACCCCTAATGCGTACAAGCTAACAAGTAGTCCGGCACTCGGTAACGAAACCGCTAAATCATCAGCGATGGTTGGCACTAAGCCGACAATCACAAACTCAGTGGTGCCTATGGCAAACGCACTGAGAGTTAACGCAAGTAATGCTATTGGCATCACATATCCTCTGTTTAATTTTGAAAGTGCGGCTATTGTGGCTAAAATTAAATTTGCAAAAAATAGCAGTAGTGACAAAATACTTTTGTCAAAAATGAAAAGGTAAAACCATGAGCGTGATCTCCAACACCCAAGATTTAGAAGCATTTATTAGCGTGGTTGATACCGGCGGGTTCTCAAGTGCAGCCAATGCATTAGATGAGCAAGTAGCAAAAATATCACGGGCGGTAACTCGGCTCGAAAAATCCTTAAACGTTACCTTATTCAACCGCACTACAAGGCGCATTGAGCTGACCGAAGAAGGTCAGTTATTTTTAGGCTATGCTAGAGAAGCACTGAGTCAGCTCGCACAAGGCGAAGAGGCCTTAAAGCTTTTGCACTGCGCCCCATCAGGAAAATTAAGAGTCGATGCTGCAAGCCCCTTTGTGTTTCACCAATTAGCACCACATTTAAAAGCCTTTAACCAAGCTTACCCTGATATAAAACTCGAAATCACCAGCCACGACAACATTATCGATTTACTCGAGCATAAAACCGATATTGCTATTCGTATTGGCGAACTCGCTGACTCAAACTTGCATGCGCGCACTTTGGGAGTTAGCAAACTACAGCTCGTTGCCAGCCCTGATTATTTAAAAGCGGCACCGCCATTAAACGAGCTAACCGACTTAGCCTCGCACCAGCTTATTGGTTTTACCGATGCGCCGCATTTAAATCACTGGCCGCTAACCACACCTTTAGATCTTAAATTTTCAATCAGTGCATCAAGTGGTGAAACTGTGCGCCAGCTTTGTATTCAAGGTCACGGCATTACCTTGTTGTCGGAATTTATGATCAACGAAGATTTAAAAGCAGGCCGTTTAGTAAAAGTGCTCGAAGGCGAGGTACTGAGCCCTAATCGCCGCGAAAAAGTGCATGCGGTGTATTATCAAAACAGCGGTGTGTCATCACGAGTATTAGCGTTTTTAGACTTTATAGCACCCAGGTTAACGCTTTAGTTTTTGCACTTTTAACAAAAGTGTTTTGTGATTAGTGGCATTAATTTCATAAATAATTTTCGTTATGCTGAAAGCATATTCGCTTTCAAGGAGCCGTAATGAACAAATTATTCGATACTGTACAACTTGCCGGTCATACATTAAAAAACCGCATTGTTATGCCACCGATGACCCGCTCTCGCTCATCACAACCGGGTGATATCGCCAATGAGTTAATGGCCGACTACTATGCACAACGTGCGAGCGCTGGCTTAATTATCAGCGAAGGCACACAAATATCAGCCCTAGGTAAGGGTTATGCTTGGACACCGGGTATTTACACTGCCGAGCAAATTGCCGGTTGGAAGAAAGTAACCGACAAAGTTCATCAAGCTGGTGGCATTATGTTCGCTCAGCTTTGGCATGTTGGCCGAGTATCTCACCCAAGTAACACAGGTGGCGAGCAACCAATCGCGCCATCTGCTATTGCAGCTAAAGACGTAAAAGTTTTTATTGATGAAGATGACAAACCTGACTTTGTTGCCACAGCACAGCCACGCGCAATGAGCCATGACGACATCAAACAGGTTATAAACGAATACCGCCAAGCAGCCCGTAATGCAGTTGATGCAGGGTTTGATGGTATTGAACTTCACGCTGCTAATGGTTACTTAATTAATCAATTTATTGATTCAGAGTCAAACCAACGCACTGATGAATACGGCGGCAGTTTAGAAAACCGCTTACGCTTTTTACAACAAGTGACACAAGCGGTTTGTGATGAAATTGGCGCTGAGCGTGTTGGCGTGCGCCTTGCTCCACTCACAACCCTTAATGGGACGGTCGATGATAACCCATTTGAAACCTATATTGGCGCAGCAAAAGTACTCAATGAACTCAACGTTGCTTACCTGCACATTGCTGAAGCTGATTGGGATGATGCGCCTTTAATGGAGCAAAGTTTTAAGCAAGCACTGCGTGAAAACTATGCAGGATTAATGATTTATGCAGGAAAGTACACTGGCGAGAAAGCAGAGCAAGCATTAGCCGCAGGCTGGGCTGATTTAATAGGTTTTGGTCGCCCGTTTGTTGCAAACCCTGATCTGCCAGCACGTATTGAGCAAGGTATTGAACTTGCGAAGCATGATCCAGATACCTTATTTGGAGGCGCTGCTAAAGGTTACACTGACTACCCTTTAGCAACGCAGTAACGCGCTAAAAAAGGTGGCTCGTCAACCAAAAGCTCAATACAATAAAGCTGATGTTGGCGAGCGCTCTTAACCACCAAGGAGCAGAGCTAAACTGGAGTTGGCTGTACTTGCTTACTAATACCAACACGCCCATCACAGTAAACCAAGGAGTAAAAAAGAATAGTGGCTTTAACTTCACTAAACTCACCGCTAAATCGTGCAGCGCCCCACTGACAGCAAAAGTCAAAACAAGGGCACACCAAGCCGGCATAATGTCATTGCAAGGCTTCATCACATACCGAGATAAGTAATAGCTCCACACCGGATTCCAATATCGCCAAAATAAATAAAACGAGCTAGCACCCAGCGAGCGTATCAGCATATTGCGCAACGAATCTTTATGGCCAAGAGGCACACCTGTACGTTTTTTAACGTATTGAGCAAGGGTAATAGCTGCAGACACAGGATTTCTCTTTTTTACTAATGACTCAATTAGACTACTAAACAACCAACAAAAGAGAAACCAAAACAAGGCTTGAAATTGTAACGGTTTATGAAGCGTGCAGATCTAAGGCAAGTGATGAAGCTGAGCTAAGCACTCAGCTTCATTAAAATCACATCTTACTTTTTACTTTATTAGTCGCTTGGCTGGTGGCTGGGTCGTCTGGCCAAAAATGTTTTGGATAACGCCCTTTCATTTCTTTTTGCACATCGCGGTAACTCGTTTGCCAAAAGTTAGCTAAGTCTTGAGTTAACTGTAGCGGTCGCCTCGCTGGTGATAATAGCTCCATTAATAATGGCAGTTTACCTTGCGCTAGCAAAGGCGTGCTGGTCATGCCATACACTTCTTGCATGCGTACACTGAGCTTCGCAGGGCCATCGAGCTGATAGGTCACTTTTACATTTGAACCACTTGGCACCGTTAATCGCAAGGGCAGGTGTTCATTCAATAAGCTTTGCTGCTGCCAATCAAAACAGCTTTTAATCGCTTCGCTGTAATTGAACTTTTTTAATTGTTCTAGGTTTTTAATATCATCCAAATAAGGTGCAAGCCATTGGCTATCGGCAATTAAATCATCATGATTTAAACGCGGAAATGACTCTGGTAACAGCTTACTTGCCAAGCTCATTCGAATAAGTAACTGCTCACTATCGGGCTGTTCATTAAATATCGAAAAGCCCCGTTTACTAAATAAATTTAACCAAGCTTTGGTGCGCTCGTTTTTATCTAGTGGCTGTTTACTTGGTTGACTCGCTATGGTGATGGCACCCAGCTTGAGCTCATCTTGATGGATAAAACGCCCTGCTTTTTCATCGTATTCGCAGCGAGTTTGCTCAGTAAATAAATGGGAAAGCTCATCTTCAAGCTCACTTGGCAAAAAGGCAACAGCGGCAAAAACACGGTTTCCCTTATGACCGCCCATATGCGCAATGGCAATATAGTCATCGTTATGCCAAAACTCCTCACTTAAATCGGCGCCTGCACCATTGGCAAGTAAATAACCATTACCGCGCTTTTTGGCTAGGCGGTCTGGAAAAGCAAGCGCCACCAGCAGCGACAAGTACTCTGTTTTAAGCTCATTAACCGGCTTGAGTTGCAAGCGCGATAGCCAATAATTTAATTGCTGCTTAAATACTGGGTGCGGTTTGCTGTGCTGACTATGTAATGCCAAATTAAGATCAGCTGGCATACTGATGCGGCTTTCAAGCAGTGCAGTTAAATACCCCGCTAATACATAAATACCAGACATGCGCTGCTCTAGTTGCTTTGCCTTAATGAGCATATGCGAGAGGCGAATATCGGCTCCATAGCTCAGCATTTGGCTGCCAAGGGGTGTTAGCTTTTCATTTTCATCAATGGCTTCGAGCATTTTCAAAAGTGCCGTTGCCTGTTTAATCTGCTGGCGACTAGGTGGGTCGAGTAAGCTAAGCTCAGCAAGTGATGCCCCCCACTGCTTTGCCTCTAATAACAACTGACTAATATCACTGGTCAGAATTTCTGGCGCATCATGGCTGTTACGGCGCTCAAAGGTTTGCTTAGAGCCTAGTCGATACACAACCCCCGGCTCAATTCGCCCAGCACGACCAGCGCGCTGTATGGCAGAAGAACGAGAAATACTTTGCGTAACAAGCTCTGTAACACCGGTTTTTAAATTGAAATTGGCAGCACGGCGTTTGCCGCTATCAACCACAATACGTATTCCTTCAATGGTCAAACTGGTTTCAGCGACATTGGTGGTTAATACCACTTTGCGTTTGCCATTTTTAGCAGGCGCGATAGCAGCTTGTTGCTCGTTTTTATTTTGCTCACCATACAAGCTAAATACTTCGACGCTATCACCTAAATCATTTAAAGACTGCTGAACGCGCATGATTTCACGCTGCCCTGGTAAAAATACTAAAGCACTGCCCGTTTGCTCACTAAGCGCCTGTTTTATTAGTGTAGGTATGTCATCGAGCCAACGGCTTTCGTCTTTAAGTGGAATATACACTTCATCAATGGGGTAGCTTCGACCTTGTGATGAGATAATAGGACAGCTGAAAAACTCACTGTAACGATCGCCATCTAGGGTTGCCGACATCAGTAAGATTTTTAAATCATCGCGAAGTGCCGCCTGTGTTTCGAGGGCAAATGCCAAAGCCGTATCTGCGGCAATTGAGCGCTCGTGAAACTCATCAAAAATAAGTAAGTCTACATCACTAAGCTCTGGGTCATTTTGCAACATACGCGTCAACATGCCTTCGGTGACAATTTCGAGTTTAGTTGTAGAACTTACTTTTGATTCACCACGAATGCGTAAGCCGACACTGTCACCGACTTTTTCATTCTGCTGACTTGCCAAATACTGGGCAATATTGCGTGCAGCCAGTCGTCTTGGCTCTAACATAACAATGCGTTTAAAGTGCCCTTCGCGCATTAGGGTAAGAGGCAGCCATGTCGATTTACCCGCTCCCGGTGGCGCTTGCAATAAGGCCATTGGGTTACTCTGTAATGTGGTTAACAAGGATTGATAAATATCTTGAACTGGCAGCACGTTAGGTATCTCTTACTTTCTTTTCACGCATTGTATCAAAAAACTAAAAATTGCGATGGCTATAGGCTTATTTTCTATCTCGGGCTTTAGAAGTGAAAACATTGCATTCTGCCAGTTTAGACTTATTCTTGATTAAACGACCAAACAAAAATCAGAATAAGGAATTAACTTGTTCAGGATTTACACCCGTATTTTAATCACCTTGCTACTGTTAGTTTTCCCGTTTCAAAAAGCGTTTAGTCAGCAAAAAATTACGGTTGCACTTGGCAATACACTACCACCTTGGGTCATGGTTGAAGACAACACAGGCATAATTCCTGACTTACTTCGTGCGACACTCGGTGTTCACGGTTATCAAATACACTTTGTCTACGTTCCCTATGCAAGGCGGATCCCTTTGTATACTGAGAACTTAGTTGATGTTGTGTCTGATATTAATGAAAAAGTTATCGAAACCCATCAAATGAGCGGTTACTTTTCAGATATTGCTTACAGCTACGAGAACTTCGCTTTTAGTCTGGCCAAGCAAAACCTGCAGCTTAGATCTATTGCACAATTAAAACACTTTAGTGTTCTTTCATGGCAAGGTGCAAAAGAATTACTCACACCAGAATATCAAGCAATGGCCAGAGAAAACCCACAATACGCAGAAACCTATGATCAACTTGCACAAGTACAGCTTTTGTATCGAGAGCGCTACGAGGTGATCCAGATGGACGGTAAAATTTTTGATTATTATCGAGCATTAATTAATATCAATGACGAAATTGATGTCTCTAAACCTGTGCAACGATTTGCGTTGTTTGGCAAAAACCCCAGTGGCTTTTTATTTCGAGACGAAGCCTTAAGAGACCTGTTTAACGAGAACTTGCGTAAACTAAAATCAACTGAAGAATACACGCGGATAATCAATCGCTATACCTCTAAGAGCCACTAAGTATCTAAAAACTAGCGCAACAGAAAATATTACAGGCTGATTCTAAAAACTACGTAGTAATTGCAAACTTATAAATTCCACTCATTATATGTAAAAGCATAAAACAACTATAAATCAATCAGTTAACAAAATTCACCAAATTGGTACAGCGATTGCTCTTACTAAGATGAATGTTTAACAAAGTAAGGAGATTATGATGAACAGCGATCGTTTAGAAGGCAATTGGAAAGAGCTTAAAGGTAAAGCACAACGTAAATGGGGTGACCTTACCGATGATGATTTAGATAAAATTGAAGGTAGCCGTAAAGAGCTGATTGGTAAGCTTCAGCAAAAATACGGTAAATCTAAGGAAGAAGCTGAGCGTGAAGTCAGCGACTTTGAAAAAAGCCATTAATTTGAGCAATCAATAAAGCCGCTAATTGCGGCTTTATTTATCAAGCAGGCTCATGCTTTGCTAAATCGACTTCAGCAACCGTTTGATTTTTACCTTGCGATTTAGCGCGGTAAAGCCGTTTATCGGCAATGTTCAAACAGTGATCCACGCTCTCATCAGCAACGCGCACGTACAAGCCAATACTTAAGGTGACATTAAAACGATGCTGGCCGCTCGTAAATGGCTTTTCAGCAAGCTTCTTATGGATTTTTTCAGCTACTTTTCTGGCTCTAAGCTCATACCCTGTTGGGATCACTATTAAAAACTCTTCGCCGCCCCAACGGGAAATAACATCTTCTTCTGTGCACACTTCTTTAAAGACATCAGCGAAAAATATTAGCACCTCATCGCCCACTTGATGACCGTAGGTATCGTTGATTTGTTTAAAGTTATCAACATCCATCAGCAAGAACACAGCCCCTTCGCCAAAGCGCTTATCTTGCAAGCATTCAGTTGCGTAGCGACGGTTAGCGAGTTCAGTCATCGCATCAGTACGTGCAAGCTTTTGATTAAGCTTAAGTTGTTCCATTAACTGCAAACTGTATTTGTTGCGGTAATATTCGTAGAAGCCAGCCAAAATACATAAAATCGAGAAACACAGCATGACACGTGTCGGAAAGTAGTGACTCGGATAACTGTAATAACCAAATTGATCGGTAAAATAGAAAAGCACCGAGATAATACTGGCAAGCAAGATAAGATCGAACGCTCCGCGCTTTAAGCCACGAATAAAAAATGTCACAGGAGATACAATAAACAGCCATAACGGCCCAGTGCCATTGCTCCCCCCAGAGACAATTAAAAAACACATCATCGAATAGAGGGCGTAGAGCATAAGTACTGCGATGGTTTCGTCACGATTTTTAATGACGAAAGGTGAGGCAAACACAAAGCCGCCAATAATCAATAAATAGCTAAGGGCATGGTAACCATCTTGATAGCTGGTGATCGCCATTAAAAACGAGGTAATCGAACCAATAAATGCAAAAACACGTAAAAATCGTGCTTTATCTTTGTCACTTGCATTCACTGTATCAATCACAATTTCACCTTAGATTTCTTGATCAATCTCAATAATACCAATCCGCAATAATACTTAATCATTTTGAGGGATTAAACCTGTCGCTACCTGCGTTAAAAATTTCTGATTTAGAACAACTAAATAACGAAATTTTTGCCTTGTTATCAACGAGGTTTTATTGCCTCAAAATAGACCACTTTATTAAGCGAATTGGTATAACTTTAACACAAATATATAAATTAGAAGGAATTTGCCAGTATTAAAAC
>NZ_JAKEVM010000157.1 GCF_022398475.1 Pseudoalteromonas shioyasakiensis
CATTTGCGCCCTGTTTGTTTTATAATCAATAACAAACCAGCAAGCTGCTGTAATTCCTCAATGCAGGCATTGCGATTAATTCCAAATTAATTAAAAAATAACCTACCACTTCCTTGCCATTGCTGCTACAATTGCCCGCCCTTAAGAGACAACTTGCTTGTTTTTTGAGTGGAATTTAACCGAAATGTCTTGATTTTAAACAAAATTAAGGCGTGTTGTAATTTCTACACCGGAGGTCATTAACATGATCCAAATGCAAACTCAGCTGGACGTTGCTGATAACAGCGGCGCTCGCAAAGTGCAGTGTATTAAAGTCCTTGGCGGTTCGCACCGTCGCTATGCAGCGGTTGGCGATATCATCAAAGTTTCTGTAAAAGAAGCTATTCCTCGCGGTAAAGTGAAGAAAGGTGATGTTAAAAACGCGGTAGTTGTGCGTACTAAAAAAGGCGTTCGTCGTCCGGACGGTTCTTTGATCCGTTTCGATAGCAATGCGGCTGTTATCTTAAACGATAACTTACAGCCAATTGGTACTCGTATCTTCGGCCCTGTGACTCGTGAACTTCGTACTGAAAAGTTCATGAAAATCGTTTCACTAGCACCAGAAGTACTATAAGGAGTCTATCATGGCAGCAAAAATCCGTCGTGATGACGAAGTAATCGTACTAGCAGGCAAAGACAAAGGTAAGCGCGGTAAAGTGCTTTCAGTTGTTGCTGAATCTGGTCGAGTATTTGTCGAAGGCATCAACTTAATCAAGAAGCACCAAAAGCCTGTTCCTCAGTTGAACCAAGCTGGCGGTATTGTTGAGAAAGAAGCGTCTATCGACGTATCAAACGTTGCGATCTACAACTCGGAAACGGGTAAAGCAGATCGTGTAGGTTTCAAGATTGAAGATGGTAAGAAATTACGTATCTTTAAATCTACTGGTAAAACTATCTAATAGTTGGAGTAGAATGATGGCGAAACTGCATGAAGTATATAAAGACAAAGTAGTTGCTGAGCTTCAAGAGAAGTTTGGTTTCAGCTCTGTCATGCAAGTCCCTCAGATCGAAAAGATCACATTAAACATGGGTGTGGGCGAAGCTCTAGCTGACAAGAAGATCCTAGATAACGCTGTTGCGGATCTAGAAGCAATCTCTGGTCAGAAACCTCTAATCACTAAAGCACGCAAATCAGTTGCAGGCTTCAAAGTGCGTGAAGGTTACCCAATTGGTTGTAAAGTAACCCTACGTGGCGAGCGTATGTGGGACTTTTTTGAGCGTTTGGTTTCAATCGCTATCCCACGTATCCGTGACTTCCGTGGTGTAAGTGCTAAGTCTTTTGATGGACGTGGTAACTACAGCATGGGCGTACGTGAGCAAATCATCTTCCCAGAAATCGATTATGATAAAGTAGACCGTGTTCGCGGTATGGATATCACAATCACTACTTCTGCGAAAACAGATGATGAAGGCCGTGCGTTGTTAGAAGCGTTTAACTTCCCATTCAAGAAATAAGGGTAGGGTTATGGCAAAGAATTCTATGAAAGCGCGCGAAGCAAAGCGTGCGAAATTAGTTGCTCAGTTCGCTGAAAAGCGTGCGGCACTAAAAGCTATCATCAGTGATGTTAATACATCTGACGATGATCGTTGGGACGCGGTATTAAAGCTACAAGCTTTACCACGTGATTCTAGCTCTTCACGTCAACGTAATCGTTGTAACGTTACGGGCCGCCCACATGGTTACCTTCGCAAATTCGGCATGAGCCGTATTAAAGTTCGCGAAGCAGCTATGCGCGGTGAAATTCCTGGCCTTAAAAAGGCTAGCTGGTAATAGTATCACGGGAGTAAGACTATGAGCTTGCAAGATCCTATTGCGGATTTGTTTACACGTATCCGTAACGGTCAGTCAGCGAAGAAAGTATCAGTAACGATGCCAACTTCAAAACTGAAAGTAGCAGTAGCTAAAGTATTAAAAGATGAAGGTTATATCGCAGATTACGCTGTAAGCGGTGAAGCGAAGCCTGAGCTTTCTATCGATTTAAAATATTTCGAAGGCAAAGCTGTTATTGAAAACATCCAGCGTGTTAGCCGCCCTGGTCTACGTATCTATAAGAAACGTGACGAATTACCAAAGGTAATGGGTGGTCTTGGTATCGCTATCGTATCAACTTCTAAAGGCCTAATGACAGACCGCGCAGCACGTAGTGCCGGCGTTGGTGGTGAGATCATTGGCTTTGTAGCTTAATCGGAGGGGAACTATGTCTCGCATAGCAAAGGCACCAATCAATGTTCCTGCCGGTGTAGAAGTTACATTAAAAGGCCAGGACATCACAGTTAAAGGCAAAAACGGTGAATTAACTCGTACTATCAACGACGCTGTTGAAGTACAAGTTAACGACAACGTTATTACAACTTTACCTCGTGAAGGCGTAGCTAATGCATGGGCACAAGCAGGTACTGCTCGCGCTCTAATCAACAACATGGTTGTTGGTACGCATGAAGGTTACGAGAAGAAACTTCAGTTAGTAGGTGTTGGTTACCGTGCAGCAGCTAAGGGCAAAGTATTAGACTTAACTCTTGGTTTCTCACACCCAGTGAATTTCGAAGTACCAGAAGGTATTACGATTGAAACACCAAGCCAAACAGAAGTTCTAGTTAAGGGCGTAGACAAGCAGTTAGTTGGTCAAACAGCTGCTAACATCCGTGCATACCGTAAACCTGAGCCTTATAAAGGTAAAGGTGTTCGTTACGCGGACGAGAATGTACGCCGTAAAGAGGCTAAGAAGAAGTAAGGTAAGACGATGGATAAAAAAACAGCTCGTCTACGTCGTGCTAAACGCACTCGTAGAAATTATATTGAACAAGGCACAACGCGTCTTGTTATCCACCGCACGCCACGTCACATTTACGCTCAAGTAGTTACTGCTGAGGGTACTGTACTGGCTGCTGCTTCTACTGTTGAAAAAGCAATTAGCGAAACAGTTAAAGGCACAGGTAACGTTGCAGCTGCTCAAGCAGTTGGTAAAGCGGTTGCTGAACGTGCAGCTGACAAAGGCATCGAAAAGATTGCTTTTGATCGCAGTGGCTTTAAATATCACGGCCGTGTGAAGGCGCTTGCTGATGCAGCGCGTGAAGCCGGTCTGCAATTCTAGGAGTAGACAATGGCTAACGTAGAAGCAAAGCAACAACAGCCTGATTTGGCTGAAAAGCTAATCGCGGTAAACCGTGTGTCTAAAGTGGTTAAAGGTGGTCGTATCTTTAGCTTCACTGCACTAACAGTAGTTGGTGACGGCGCAGGTAAAGTAGGTTTTGGTTATGGTAAAGCACGTGAAGTTCCAGCTGCTATTCAAAAAGCAATGGAAAAAGCACGTCGCAACATGATCAGTGTAGACCTTAACGGTAACACGCTACAGCACCCAATCAAGGGTCGCCACGCGGGTTCTAAAGTATACATGCAGCCTGCTTCTGAAGGTACAGGTATCATCGCCGGTGGTGCGATGCGTGCAGTACTAGAAGTAACTGGTGTACAGAACGTATTGTCAAAAGCATACGGTTCAACTAACCCGATCAACATCGTTCGTGCAACGATTGCTGCTCTAGAGAACATGAACTCTCCAGAGTCAATCGCTGCTAAACGTGGTCTTAGCGTTGACGAAATCACGGGGTAAACCATGGCTAATAAAACTGTAAAAGTAACACAAGTAAAGAGCTCTATCGGTCGTTTACCGAAGCATAAAGCTACATTACGCGGTCTTGGTCTACGTCGTATCAATCACACTGTTGAGTTAGAAGACACAGCATGTGTGCGTGGTATGATTAACCAAGTTTCTTACATGGTAAAGGTTGAGGGTTAATTCGATGCATTTGAATACACTTTCACCTGCTGCTGGTGCAAAAACTGAAAAGAAACGTCTAGGTCGTGGTATTGGTTCTGGTCTTGGTAAGACTGGTGGCCGTGGTCATAAAGGCCAAAAATCACGTTCTGGCGGTAAAGTTCGCGTTGGTTTCGAAGGCGGTCAAATGCCTATGCAACGTCGTCTACCTAAATTTGGTTTCACTTCACGTAAATCATTAGTATCTACTGAAGTTAACCTTTTTGAAATCGCTAAAGTTGAAGGCGATGTAGTAGACGTAAACGCGTTACAAGCAGCTGGTCTAGTTAAAAAGAACATCCAGTTCGTTAAAGTAGTTAAATCTGGCGAAGTTTCACGCGCAGTTACCGTTAAAGGTCTTAAAGTGACTAAAGGTGCTCGCGAAGCTATCGAAGCTGCCGGAGGCAAGGTAGAAGACTAAGGAAGTACTAATGGCTAAACCAGGTCAAGATATGAAAAGTGCACAAAGTGGGCTTTCGGAATTGAAGCGTCGATTACTATTTGTATTAGGTGCTATCATTATTTACCGTCTAGGTTCATTCGTGCCGATCCCTGGGATTGACGCCGCTGTACTTGCCGATTTCTTCGAGCAACAAAAGGGCACCATTGTTGAAATGTTTAACATGTTCAGCGGTGGTGCGCTTGAGCGAGCTTCAGTGTTAGCACTGGGTATTATGCCGTATATCTCGGCTTCGATCATTACGCAACTATTAACGCATATGTATCCGCCGTTTATAGAGCTTAAGAAAGAAGGTGAGCAAGGGCGTAAGAAAATTAGCCAGTACACACGCTACGGCACGCTTGTGCTTGCTACAATCCAATCAATCGGTATTGCTACCAGCTTACCGGGCATGATGGACGGGTTAGTTGTTAACCCAGGCATCGGTTTCTACTTCACTGCTGTAGTGAGTTTAGTAACTGGTACTATGTTCCTAATGTGGTTGGGCGAACAAATTACAGAACGTGGTATCGGTAACGGTATCTCAGTTCTGATTTTTGTTGGTATCGTAGCTAACCTGCCGTCTGCTATTGGTTCGACAGCCGAAATGGCGCGCCAAGGTGATCTGAATGTACTTGTACTGTTATTGATTGCTGTAATCGTATTCGCTGTTACTTACCTAGTTGTATTCTTTGAACGTGGTCAACGTCGTATCGTCGTTAACTATGCAAAGCGTCAACAAGGTCGTCAGGTATTTGCTGCTCAAAGCACGCACTTACCACTGAAAGTAAACATGGCGGGTGTTATTCCACCAATCTTTGCTAGCAGTATAATTCTGTTCCCTGGTACAATTGCAAGCTGGTTCGGCCAGGGTGAAGGTCCGGTCGCTGATGTGCTACAAGCAATCGCTACAACGTTGACTCCAGGTCAACCTTTATATGCGATGGTTTTAGCTGCGGCTATTATCTTCTTCTGCTTTTTCTACACCGCGTTGGTATTTAACCCGCGTGAAACAGCAGATAACCTGAAAAAATCTGGCGCATTTATCCCAGGTATTCGTCCAGGTGAGCAGACATCTAAATACATTGATAAAGTGATGACACGCCTGACATTGGCAGGTGCTTTGTATATAACCTTTATCTGTCTGGTGCCCGAATTCATGACTATGGCATGGCAAACGCCATTCTATTTCGGCGGTACATCAATTTTGATTATCGTTGTTGTAATCATGGACTTTATGGCACAAGTACAGACGCATCTGATGTCACATCAGTATGATTCTGTGCTGAAAAAAGCAAACCTTAAAGGCTACGGTCGATAAGGTCATTTTACGGAGTTGAGCAATGAAAGTACGTGCTTCCGTTAAGAAAATATGCCGTAACTGTAAAGTTATTAAACGTGCTGGTGTAGTACGCGTAATTTGCAGTGAGCCTAAGCACAAGCAAAGGCAAGGCTAATTAAACAGTCGTGCAGGCTGAGTTATTTACTCGGCCTGTGTTTTTAGTTGTGATTTGGTCTTCGTTTGAGTATCCTTACGGGCTTTTCAAACAGATGATTACCAAATTCAAATATAGGAGATGTGTTAGTGGCCCGTATCGCTGGCATTAACGTCCCTGATCATAAACATGCAGTTATCGGTTTAACTGCTATTTATGGCATAGGTAAGACTCGCTCTAAGGAAATCTTAGCAGCGACTGGTATCGCCGAGACCACAAAAATCGGTGAACTTTCAGACGAAACACTTGACGTATTGCGTGAAGCAGTTGGCAAGTACACTGTAGAAGGTGACCTTCGTCGTGAAGTTACATTAAATATCAAGCGCCTTATGGACCTTGGTTGTTTCCGTGGCCTACGTCACCGTCGTTCGTTACCACTACGTGGTCAACGTACTAAGACTAACGCGCGTACTCGTAAGGGTCCTCGCAAGCCTATCAAGAAATAAGGTGGGGTAGATTATGGCTAAAGCACCAATTCGTCGTAAGAAGGTTAAAAAGCAAGTTGCTGATGGTATGGCTCACGTTCATGCTTCTTTCAACAACACTATTGTAACAATTACCGACCGTCAAGGTAATGCACTATCTTGGGCAACAGCAGGTGGTTCAGGTTTCCGTGGTTCACGTAAATCTACTCCATTCGCGGCTCAGGTTGCTGCAGAGCGTGCAGGTACTGCTGCTCAAGAATACGGTTTAAAAAATCTAGAAGTTTTCATCAAAGGTCCAGGTCCAGGTCGTGAATCTGCTGTACGTGCTTTGAATGCTGCTGGTTACCGTATCACCAACATCACTGACGTGACGCCAATCCCTCATAATGGTTGTCGTCCACCGAAGAAACGTCGCGTTTAACAATAGGTTAGGAGAAATAACATGGCAAGATATTTGGGCCCTAAGCTCAAGCTGAGTCGTCGTGAAGGTACTGACCTGTTCCTTAAGAGCGGCGTAAGAGCTATCGACTCTAAGTGTAAACTTGAGACTGCACCTGGTCAGCACGGCGCTCGTAAAGGTCGCTTATCTGATTACGGTTTACAGCTACGTGAAAAGCAAAAAGTACGTCGTATCTACGGTGTATTAGAAAAGCAATTCCGTAACTACTACAAAGAAGCTGCTCGCCTTAAAGGTAATACAGGTGAAAACTTGTTACAGCTTTTAGAGCAACGTTTAGACAATGTTGTATATCGCATGGGTTTTGCTAGCACACGCGCTGAAGCACGTCAGTTAGTAAGCCACAAAGCGATTTTAGTTAATGGTCGTGTTGTGAACATTCCTTCATACGTAATTACTCCAGAAGATACTGTTGTAATTCGTGAGAAGTCAAAAACACAAGCACGTATCATCGCTGCTCTAGAGTTGGCTGAGCAACGTGAAAAGCCGACTTGGGTTGAAGTTGACGGTAAGAAAATGGAAGGTAGCTTCAAGCGCCTACCTGAGCGTTCAGATCTGTCTGCGGACATTAACGAACAACTAATCGTCGAACTTTACTCTAAGTAAAGTTAAGAGTTAAGAGAGGATAAAATGCAGGGTTCTGTTACCGAATTCCTAAAACCAAGGTTAGTCGATATCGACGCTATCAACCCAACGCGTTCTAAAGTAGTTTTAGAACCATTAGAGCGTGGCTTCGGTCACACTTTGGGTAATGCCTTACGCCGTATACTGTTATCATCTATGCCTGGATGTGCAGTAACTGAAGTAGAAATCGACGGTGTATTGCATGAGTACAGCGCGAAAGAGGGCGTACAAGAAGACATCATTGAAATTCTGTTAAACCTTAAAGGTCTAGCAGTAACTTTAGAAGGCAAAGATGAAGTTTTTCTGACCCTGACTAAATCTGGTGTAGGCCCTGTGACTGCGGCTGATATTCAGCACGATGGTGATGTAACTATCGCCAACCCAGATCACGTTATCTGTCACCTTACGACAGATAGCAGCGAGATCAGCATGCGTATTCGTGTTGAGCGCGGTCGCGGTTATGTGCCGGCATCTAGTCGTTTATCCTCTGATGACGATGAGCGTCCAATTGGTCGTCTGCTGCTTGATGCATCATTCAGCCCAGTTGAACGTATTGCGTACTCGGTTGAATCAGCCCGTGTTGAGCAACGTACAGACTTAGACAAGTTAATCATTGATATGGAAACAAACGGCACTTTAGATCCTGAAGAAGCGATCCGCCGTGCGTCTACTATCTTAGCTGAGCAATTAGATGCATTCGTAGATTTACGTGATGTAACTGAGCCAGAAGAGAAAGAAGAGAAGCCAGAATTCGATCCTATTCTGCTTCGTCCAGTTGATGATCTTGAGCTAACAGTACGTTCAGCAAACTGTTTGAAAGCCGAGCAAATTCAATATATCGGTGATTTAGTTCAGCGCACTGAAGTTGAGCTTCTTAAAACGCCTAACTTAGGTAAGAAGTCTCTAACTGAAATTAAAGACGTGCTAGCTTCACGTGGTCTTTCTCTAGGTATGCGCCTAGAAAATTGGCCGCCTGCAAGCCTAGCTGAATAATCTAAATCACTATATTAGTTTAGTTAGAAGGATAGGGTCATGCGCCATCGTAAGAGTGGTCGTCAATTAAACCGTAACAGCAGCCATCGCAAAGCGATGTTCAGCAACATGGCTGGTTCTTTGGTGAAACATGAAATCATCAAAACAACTTTGCCTAAAGCTAAAGAGTTGCGCCGTGTAATTGAACCTTTAATCACACTGGCTAAGACTGACAGTGTAGCAAACCGCCGTTTAGCGTTTGCTCGCACGCGTGATAATGAAGTAGTTGGTAAATTATTCAGCGAAATCGGTCCACGTAATACAGACCGTCCTGGTGGTTACACTCGTATTCTTAAGTGTGGCTTCCGTGCTGGTGATAATGCACCAATGGCTTATATTGAACTAGTTGGTCGCCCAGCGACAAACGAAGAAGTTCAAGAAGACGCGCAGTCTGCAGAGTAAGTCGTAAAGACACCAAAAAGCCGAGCTTATGCTCGGCTTTTTACTTTCTAAAATTCACTACTAAACTTCACTACTAATAAAACAGCTCTATCAACCCCAAACAGTACCATACAATCTTGAAGCACCTAGCACCTAGCACCTAGCACCTAGCACCTAGCACCTAGCAATTAAGATCACATATAAAGATCAATTCGCGTTCCTTAATAGTTAAATCACCTTCTATAAAACTTAATAACAAGCATATTTATAAAATACACTGCCTAAATAGCCATAATGTGAGTGGTTTAGTGTTATTTTCACCCGTTTCGTTCGTATTTTGCGCGAACAGTCATTTTTTTCATAAAAACTTAAAAAAACAGTTGATCTCAATTTGGATCTCCCTATAATGCGCATCCACCGACACGGCGGACTGCTTACAAAAAAGCAAAACGACGAGTTGGTTGAGTCAAGTAAGACTGAGTTTTGAAAAAATAAACTTTTCTCAAAATTAAGTGTTGACAAAAATAACGGCTTGCGTAGAATGCACAGCCCTTGAGACGCAAAAGTATCTCAAACGTTCTTTAACAATATAAAGCAATCATCTGTGTGGGCACTCGTACAGRTTGAGTTCTAACAGCAGATTCTAGTTCGCTAGATGACGCAAACAAATTTAGAGTCTCAATTGAACTGAGTGACCAACGGAAACAAGTTTACTTGTTTCAGCACAGTCAATTCGATTCGAAAGAATCAAAATTCAGAATTCATTGAGCACGAAACTTCGGTTTCAAAAAACTTTTAATTGAAGAGTTTGATCATGGCTCAGATTGAACGCTGGCGGCAGGCCTAACACATGCAAGTCGAGCGGTAACAGAGAGTAGCTTGCTACTCTGCTGACGAGCGGCGGACGGGTGAGTAATGCTTGGGAATATGCCTTATGGTGGGGGACAACAGTTGGAAACGACTGCTAATACCGCATGATGTCTACGGACCAAAGTGGGGGACCTTCGGGCCTCACGCCATAAGATTAGCCCAAG
>NZ_JAKEVM010000158.1 GCF_022398475.1 Pseudoalteromonas shioyasakiensis
ATATAGATAAGTTAGTAAAAGGAAAATATAATGACTAAGGTAGCCTTAATCACGGGTGTAACAGGACAAGATGGATCATATTTAGCGGAATTCTTGCTAGAAAAAGGCTACGAAGTCCATGGTATTAAACGTCGCGCATCGAGTTTTAATACTGAGCGTGTAGATCACATCTATCAAGATATCCACGAAGAGAACCCTAAGTTCTTTTTGCATTATGGTGATTTAACAGATACATCAAACCTGACCCGTATTTTGAAAGAGGTTCAGCCTGACGAAGTATATAACTTAGGAGCCCAAAGCCATGTTGCTGTATCGTTTGAAGCTCCTGAATACACGGCTGATGTTGATGCTATTGGTACGTTACGCCTTTTAGAAGCAATTCGCTTTTTAGGCTTAGAGAAAAAAACTAAGTTTTATCAAGCATCGACTTCTGAGCTTTATGGCGAAGTACAAGAGATCCCGCAAAAAGAAACAACACCATTTCACCCGCGCTCACCTTATGCTGTAGCTAAAATGTACGCTTACTGGATAGCAGTAAACTACCGCGAATCATACGGTATGTATGCATGTAATGGTATTTTATTTAACCATGAATCACCTCGCCGTGGTGAAACATTCGTTACACGTAAGATTACCCGTGGCTTAGCTAATATTTCGCAAGGTTTAGAAAAATGCTTGTACCTTGGTAATATGGATGCACTACGTGACTGGGGTCATGCTAAAGACTACGTGCGTATGCAGTGGATGATGCTTCAACAAGATACGCCGGAAGATTTTGTTATTGCAACCGGTAAGCAAATTTCAGTACGTGAGTTTGTAACACTTTCAGCTAAAGAGCTTGGTATTACTTTAGAGTTTAGTGGTGAAGGTGTTGATGAAATTGCCACTGTCGCTGCTATTGAAGGTGATAATGCTGAAGCGCTTAGTGTAGGTGATGTAATTGTTCGCGTAGATCCTCGTTACTTCCGCCCAGCTGAGGTAGAAACATTACTTGGCGACCCAACAAAAGCTAAACAAAAGTTAGGTTGGGTACCTGAAATTACTGTAGAAGAAATGTGTGCTGAAATGGTGCAAAGTGACTTAGCTAAAGCTAAACAGCATGCAATTTTAAAGTCGCACGGTTATGATATTAGCGTTTCTGTAGAGTAACTATAGGCCCTAGTTATAGATTTATTAACCCAGCTTAAAGCTGGGTTTTATTATGGAAAAAACAATGCAAGCTAAAACTATTTTTGTCGCTGGTCATAACGGAATGGTCGGCAGCGCAATTGTTAGGCAATTACAAAAGCAATCTGAAGTGACAGTTATCACTCGCTCTCGCTCAGAGTTAAACCTCTTGGACCAGAGTGCTGTTGCTAATTTTTTTGAATCGAATGATATTGATCAAGTGTATTTAGCTGCGGCTAAAGTTGGGGGGATTATTGCTAATAATACTTACCCTGCAGAGTTTATATATGAGAACTTGATGATTCAAAATAACATTATACATAATGCACATTTAGCTGGGGTAAATGACTTACTTTTTTTAGGTTCTTCATGTATTTACCCTAAATTAGCTGAGCAACCAATGCAAGAAAGTGCGTTATTAACAGGTACGTTAGAGCCAACTAATGAACCATACGCAATAGCTAAAATTGCCGGCATTAAAATGTGTGAATCATATAACCGTCAATATGGGCGAAATTATCGCTCAGTGATGCCAACAAATTTATATGGTGAAAATGATAACTTTCATCCTGAAAACTCTCATGTAATACCTGCGTTATTAAGGCGCTTCCACGAGGCTAAATTAGCTGGTGATGACAAAGTTATTGCTTGGGGGTCTGGTAAGCCTATGCGTGAATTTTTACACGTTGATGATATGGCTGCAGCTTCGATACATGTTATGAACCTTAGTGATGATGTTTATAACTCAAATACTCAAGATATGCTTAGCCATATTAATGTGGGTACAGGTGTCGATTGTACTATTCGTGAGTTAGTCGAAACAGTTGCTAAAGTAGTTGGCTTTAAAGGTGAAATTGAGTTTGATACTTCAAAACCAGATGGAGCGCCACGTAAGCTTATGGATGTTTCTAGATTAAAGTCTTTGGGATGGCAATATGAAATCAACCTTGAAGAAGGTTTAGCGCGGACATATGACTGGTTCTTAGCCAACCAAGACAACTTTAGAAAATAGTATGTTTTTAGAGCAAAAAACGTTTGAAACAGTTATCGACAGTACCCCTCTGGTATCCATAGACCTTGTTGTACTTAACGAAAATAATGAAGCGTTACTTGGGCAAAGGTTAAACCGCCCAGCTGAAGGGTTTTGGTTTGTTCCAGGTGGTCGTATTTTAAAAAGTGAGTCACTGGCTAATGCTTTTAAAAGGCTAACACTAAATGAATTAGGAATTGAACTTGAATTATCAATTGCTGAACTGCTTGGCCCTTATGACCACTTTTATGATGATTGTGTATTTAACGATAAAATAAAAACACACTATGTCGCAATTGCTTATGTATTAAAGCTTACAAAGCAACAGCTTGATGCATTACCATTAAACGAACAGCATGCAGCATATAAATGGCTTAGTTTTGATGAATTACTTAAATCGCCTGCGGTCCACAAGCATACAAAATGGTATTTCGAAGCATTAATAGAATAAACACAGGGAATTATTATGATTTTACCAGTAATCATGGCAGGTGGCTCAGGCACCCGCTTATGGCCACTATCACGTGGCAACTATCCAAAACAGTTTTTAAAACTAAATGGCGAGCAGACGATGCTTCAAGATACGCTAAGTCGCTTAACGGGCTTAGCGCACTCACCAGCCATGTTAATTTGTAATGAAGAACATCGTTTTATTGCAGCAGAGCAAGTGCGTCAATTAGGTGCAGACCATGGCGGTATATTTTTAGAGCCTGTAGGGCGTAATACGGCACCGGCTATTGCTTTGGCTGCCTTTAAAGCCATTGAAAATGAGCAAGACCCATTATTACTTGTTCTTGCTGCAGACCATGTAATTGAAGATTCGGCAGCATTCCAAGCAAGTGTCAATAAAGCTGCAGAGTTAGCAAACCAAGATAAACTAGTTACATTTGGTATTGTAGGTAACAGCCCTGAAACAGGTTATGGCTATATTAAACGAGGTGAAGCTGTAGAGCATGGCTATGTTGTTAGCAGTTTTATTGAAAAGCCAAACCTAGAAACAGCCAAGCAGTATATTGAAAGCGGTGATTACTACTGGAATAGTGGTATGTTTTTATTTAAAGCAAGCCGCTATTTAGAAGAATTAAAAGCATTTCGCCCTGATATCTACGAAGCTTGTGAAAAAGCTATTGCAGTACAAAACAGCGATATGGACTTTATTCGTGTAGATAAAGCCGCTTTTGAAGCCTGCCCTGATGAGTCAATCGATTATGCAGTAATGGAACACACAAAAGATGCCGTTGTTGTGCCTATGGATGCAGGTTGGAGTGATGTAGGTGGCTTTGCTGCCCTTTGGGAAGTGTCGTCACAAGATGAAAATGGCAATGCCTTTAAAGGTGATGTAAAAGCGGTAGATACAAAAAATACACTTGTATTTGGTGAGGATAAACTCGTCGCAACAGTGGGTGTTGAAGACTTAGTGATTGTAAATACGAAAGATGCCGTTCTAGTTGCTCACAAAGAAAAGTCACAAGAAGTTAAAGGGATTGTAAATCAGCTTAAAGCAGAAGAGCGTTCTGAAGTTACCTTCCATCGTGAAGTGTATCGCCCATGGGGTAAATATGACTCAGTTGATAATGGTGAGCGCTTCCAAGTAAAACGTATTACTGTAAAACCTGGTGCTAAGTTGTCGGTACAAATGCACCATCACCGCGCAGAGCATTGGATTGTGGTATCGGGTACAGCAAAAGTACAAATAGATGATACAGAGCAATATGTAACTGAAAATGAGTCTGTTTATATTCCAATTACAGCGGTTCATGCTTTAGAAAACCCTGGCAAAGTTGACTTAGAGTTAATCGAAGTGCAATCGGGTTCGTACTTAGGTGAAGATGATATCGTGCGTTTTGAAGACCGTTATGGTCGAGTGAAATAAACGAAGAGATAGATGTCAGAAGTTAGATATCAGAGCGCAGCTAGCGCAACTCGTATTGTGCTAGTTGTATGCTTTTAGAATAGTTAAATAAATAGGTTTTTTATGGATAGCCAGTTAGTTTGCTCTGAAGTCATTGCAAAGAGTGGTATAGAGTTCGGCACAAGTGGTGCGCGAGGTCTTGTAAAAGATTTTGCCCCTGATGTAAACGCGGCATTTGCTTTAGCCTTTATATCAGCGATTGAAAATGAATTTTCCTTCGATACTGTAGCAATTGCAATTGATAACCGCCCAAGTAGTTATGCAATTGCCCTGGCATGTGCAGAGGCGTTAAAGCAACATAAATTGAATGTTGTGTATTATGGTGTAGTACCAACGCCTGCACTTGCTTACAAAGCAATGCAAGATAATACGCCTTGTATAATGGTTACTGGCAGCCATATTCCATTCGATCGCAATGGTTTAAAATTCTATCGCCCTGATGGTGAGATCACAAAAGCCGATGAACAGGCTATTCTAACTAGCAAAGCTATATTCACGGCGTTACCAGAGAATCTAAATGAATTACCATTAGATGTTTCTGCCTGTGAATCTTACACACAGCGTTACACCTCGCTTTTTAATGCTGATACCCTTAAAGGTAAGAAAATCGGTATTTATGAGCATTCAAGTGCTGGGCGTGATATTTATAAAGTTCTATTTGAGCAATTAGGTGCAGAAGTCATCAGCCTTGGTAGAAGTGATGAATTTGTACCAATCGATACCGAAGCTGTATCGGAAGAAGATAAGCAAAGAGCACTTGATTGGTCCAATGAATACAGTCTTGATGCTATTTTTTCAACAGACGGTGATGGTGATCGACCCTTAATTGCAGATGAAAATGGTGATTGGTTACGCGGTGATATTTTAGGATTGCTTTGTAGTCAGTTATTAAATATCGAAGCACTTGCAACCCCAGTAAGTTGTAATACAGCAATTGAAAAATCAGCAAACTTTAAGCAGGTCAAGCGTACTAAAATTGGCTCGCCATATGTTATTTCTGAATTTGCAGAGTTAGCAGAGCAATACATATCAGTAGCAGGCTTTGAAGCGAATGGTGGTTACTTACTAGGTTCAGATATAACATTCAACGGCAAGTTACTAAAAGCTCTACCTACAAGAGATGCACTACTTCCTGCGTTAATTTTGTTAGCGCAATCTAAGCATGTATCTGAGTTACTAGCCAAGCTACCACAACGGTTTACTGCTAGTGATCGAATTAAAGACTTTGCAAGAGAGAAAAGCTTACAAATTATTGCTGTGTTACAGCAAAATGCGCAAAGCTTTTTGTCAGAACTAGGCTATGATGAAAGCTACGAATTAGACTTAACTGATGGTTTGCGTATTTCGCTTGCATCTGGTGATATAGTGCATTTAAGACCATCTGGCAATGCGCCAGAATTAAGGTGTTATGCTGAGGCAGAGTCAAGCGAGAAAGCTATAAAGCTTGTAAATAAAGCGTTGGTTTTAGTACAAGCATCATAGTTATTCGAGTAAGCAGCAAGATGCTTGCTGCTATCCCTTTTGTTTAGTAAAAATAAACGTTGTAAAAATGGCAATAACCAACGGTTAGATTATACTTTAAAGGCTACCATAATGAACAAGCATTATTGTGATGATGGTAACCTTCCACTCGTAATAATAAAAATGAGAAGTAAACATAAATGCATAAAGGTATTTTGCAAAGTAATTCAACAGTAATAGCATTCGTGCAAAGGATTCTCGATATTACTATTATTGTTGGTTGTTTATGGGTAACAGTAGCTTTACAAGAAATTCCCTGGTTACTTCAGCATACAACAGCCTCTTTACTCGCAGTCTTCCTGTTTCACTTTACAAGTGAGCTCGACAAACTTTATATTTCTTGGCGCGGCCTTTCTATTTACAAAGAGCTTAAAAAAACGATTTCGCACTGGTTTGTTAGTGCCGCAATTTTATTTTTAAGTGTAAACTTTTTAGCTCCGCAATATTTAAACCCCGAAGGCTTGCAGTTTTATTGGTTTATATCTGTATTAATTTCGCTTTGTGTGTACCGTGTTGTATTGCGCTTAATTTTAAGGGCTCTACGCTCGCAAGGGATTAATACTCGTTCTGTTGTTATTGCAGGGGCGGGCACTTTAGGGCAACAGTTAGCAAATAATATTGTTGCTAACTCAAGCTTTGGTTTAGTTTTTGGTGGTTATTACGATGACACTACTCCAAAGCAAAAATTAGTTGCTGCACAAAACATTGGTAATTTAGAGCAGCTAGTTGCTGATTGTAAAGAGGGCGGTATAGATCGTGTTTATATTGTTTTGCCACCTCAAGCGTATGAGCGCCGTAAATGGCTGGTTAAAGAGTTGGCAGATAGTACTGCGAGTGTATACATAGTGCCCGATGTTTTCACCTATCAGTTATTGCATTCTCGTAGTGATACAATTATGGGTATACCCACTATTAGTATTTACGATTCACCACTAGATGGTAGTAATGCCATTATTAAGCGTATAGAAGATATTGTGCTTTCTACGCTTATTTTAATCATGATATCACCGGTTTTACTTGGCTTAGCCTTTGCGGTTAAGTTTACCTCTAAAGGACCTGTCTTCTTTAAACAAAACCGCTATGGTATTGATGGTAAACCGATAAAGGTGTGGAAGTTCCGCTCGATGAACGTGATGGAAGATGGCGCTAAAGTAACCCAAGCCACTAAAAACGATTCGCGCTTTACGCCAATAGGGCAGTTTATTCGCAAAACGAGTTTAGATGAACTGCCCCAGTTTATTAATGTATTACAAGGGCAAATGTCGATTGTAGGGCCAAGGCCTCATGCTGTTGCCCATAACGAAGAATACCGTAAATTGGTAGAAGGTTACATGCTACGCCATAAGGTAAAACCTGGGATTACTGGCTGGGCGCAAATTAACGGCTGGCGAGGTGAAACCGACACATTAGATAAAATGGAAAAGCGCATAGAGTTTGACCTAGAGTACATTCGAAATTGGTCCTTGTTCTTTGACCTTAAAATAGTGTTTTTAACAATTTTTAAGGGCTTTATTAATAAAAATGCGTATTAAAATTTAAGGAAAGAAACATGAAAATTGCTGTAGTTGGAACAGGCTATGTGGGCCTGTCGAATGCGATGTTATTAGCGCAAAAAAACAAAGTCATTGCATTAGATATTGATAAAGAGAAAGTTGCGCTTCTATGTGAAAAAAAATCACCAATAGTAGACGCTGAAATAAGTAATTTTTTACAAAATGAGCAATTAGATTTTACTGCGACCACAGATAAGTCTTTAGCGCTTAGTGAAGCTGACTTTGTTATTATTGCGACTCCTACGGATTATGATCCTGAAACAAATTACTTTAACACTAGCTCTGTTGAGTCAGTCATCACTGATGTTTTAGAGAACAACCCAACCGCAACCATGGTTATTAAATCAACAGTGCCTGTTGGTTATACAAAATCTGTTAGTGAGAAGTTTGGCACTGCTAATATTATTTTTTCACCTGAATTTTTACGTGAAGGAAAGGCGCTTTACGATAATTTACACCCGTCACGTATTATTGTTGGTGAACAAAGTGAGCGCGCTGAAACTTTTGCTAACTTATTAGCTGGAGGAGCTGTAAAAGAAAATATTGATATTTTGTTTACTGACTCTACAGAAGCAGAGGCAATAAAACTATTCTCTAATACTTACCTTGCAATGCGCGTGGCTTACTTCAACGAACTAGATAGCTATGCTGAAAGTCATGGGTTGGATGCTAAACAAATTATTCAAGGTGTTGGTTTAGATCCGCGTATTGGTAAGCATTATAATAACCCATCGTTTGGTTATGGTGGCTACTGCTTACCAAAAGATACCAAACAGTTATTGGCTAACTACCAAGACGTTCCGAATAACATGATTCGCGCAATTGTTGATGCTAATACCACTCGAAAGGACTTTATTGCCAACTCTATTATTGCCCGCACTCCAAAAGTGGTTGGTATTTATCGCTTAGTAATGAAGTCTGGCTCAGACAATTTTAGAGCGTCTGCAATTCAAGGCGTAATGAAGCGCATTAAAGCTAAAGGTATTGAAGTTATTATTTATGAACCAACCCTTCAGGAATATTCATTTTTTAATTCTCGAGTCATCAAATCATTAGATGAGCTTAAGCAAACTGCTGATGTAATTATCTCGAACCGTATGGCTGAAGAGTTATTAGATGTTGAGCATAAAGTTTATACACGTGACTTATTTGGGAATGACTAAATCAAACCAGCTATAAGCTTTTAGCTGAAAGACTCAAGCTGTTCGGAGTTGTTAGTGGTGCGTGCCTATTTTTTAGATTGTCAATGCACTTTATAATTACTGCTAGGTTGCTCCTTCAAAGGCCTATGACGATAACGTAAAGTTTATTTTTTTTCAGTTTTTTAGGTTTATGTTGCCAAGTTATTAGTGAAAGCTATTTAAGATTATTCTCACGATAGCTTCTTAATTTATAATTTTAAAGCCAAATGAATTGGCGCCCTACGGGCACAATGAAGATAGGAATATAATGAAATATTTAGTTACTGGCGCTGCAGGTTTTATTGGTGCAGCTACAAGTCAAAAACTGCTAGAGCAAGGCTATACAGTTGTTGGTGTTGATAATTTGAACGATTATTACGATGTAAATTTAAAACATGCGCGCCTAGCGCAATTTGAACAACATGAAAACTTTACATTTATTAAGCTGGACATTGCCGACCGAATTGCAATGAGTGAGCTATTTGCGAGGGAGAAATTTGACCGTGTCATTCATCTGGCAGCACAAGCGGGCGTACGTTACTCAATTGAAAACCCAGATGCTTACGCTGACTCAAACTTAGTTGGCCATTTAAATGTACTAGAAGGATGTCGCTACAATAATGTACAACACTTGGTATACGCATCTTCAAGCTCAGTTTATGGCTTAAATGAAAAAACACCATTTGAAACAACCGATAGTGTTGACCACCCTGTTTCGTTTTACGCTGCAACTAAAAAGGCAAATGAGCTAATGGCTCATAGCTATTCGCATTTATATAATTTGCCTACTACGGGTTTACGTTTTTTTACTGTATACGGTCCGTGGGGACGCCCTGATATGGCGCCATTTATATTTACAAAAAAAATGCTTGATGGCGACACTTTAGATATTAACAACAATGGCGATATGTGGCGCGACTTTACCTACATTGACGATATTGTCGAAGGTGTAGTTCGTGCTGCGGATGTCGTGCCAGAACGTGATAATAGCTGGAAGGTTGAAACAGGTTCTCCTGCATCAAGTTCAGCTCCATTCAAAGTTTACAATATTGGTCATGGTAGCCCGATTAATCTAATGAGGTTTATTGAAGCAATTGAATCTGAGTTAGATATTGAGGCTAAAAAGAACTTTCGTGAAATGCAAGCAGGTGATGTTTATAAGACTTACGCAGATACACAAGATTTATTTGCTGCAACAGGCTACAAGCCTGCCGTTGGTGTGAAAACAGGCGTTGCAGAGTTGGTGTCTTGGTACAAAGCGTTCTATAAAGTTGATTAATATTCTTTCAATGTATATTTGTAGATTAACTACCTC
>NZ_JAKEVM010000159.1 GCF_022398475.1 Pseudoalteromonas shioyasakiensis
GTTCAATTCTTTTCAATGTTTCAAGTTCGTTGAAAACATTACAGGTACCTGTACCAATAAATATTAATTTTTCATTTGTCGCTTGAGCCTTAACTATAAAACTCAGCATAGCCTTAGTTACTTCATTATTATCAAGAGTGAATATAAAGTCCCATCTTGAATTTTTATGGCAAGGAGCACTGCTAGCTTCAATTGTTTCTAGCTCAATGAAAAGCCTATCACCAATATCTTTATCCAACATAATGGTTGAAATATTTGCTAACCTACTTTCAGCAGCATTCGCATTGAAAAAATTTAATACCAAGAATATAAAAGCGATTAACTTTAAAAATCTCATAATTTAACCTTTTTTTGATGTAGATTCACAAGATAGTGATATATTGAACAAGACAGTATGATTCAAGGCCATATATCCACAACCATCCTTGAAGTGAATACCCTAGAAAATTGACATCAACTTACAGTTAGATGCTAAGTGGCCAGCAATGGCCTTTGGTGACTAATTCAACTCGTACATAACATTAAATTCTTTATTTGCAAGTTTGTATGCGAGTAAAGTACTCATCAATGCAGCATCTTCAGCTTCGATGTAAATTCGGCTATTACAGCTACCTTCTATCGCTTTAGTTACAGTATGTGCATGAGCATTACTAACAGAGCCTGAGCCATGAAGGCTTTGTACATATAATGTGGAAACTTTTACGTTAGTTACTAGATTAGCAGCAGACACAGCAGTAGAGCTAAACGCTATAAGAATTGACAAAAATTTTTAAGGTTTTCATATAATTCCTTTCAAACACTGCATTAACCTTGGCTGAATGGTAACACTAAACAGAAGGACAGTTAATAAACCTTTTTTCTTAAACAGGTAAAAAATTGAAACTAAGAGCTATAATTCATCACGCCCATTACCAATACTAAAGAACCAGTTTTTAACTTTTAAATAACCTTTTGTGATCTCTTTTTAAACACCTGCCGTAAGCCTTATTGAAATGGACACGTCGTAACGTCCGAACTTACAAAGATATAAGGAAGAACGATGAAATACATACTCCTGGCTAGCAGCTTACTTTTTCTCACCGCGTGTAGCGATGATGATGACGATAATACCGAAGTTGTTACCCCTCCCCCAGTTCAAGAATTCACTCCAAGTAAAACCTATTCTGTAACTTTAAGTGGCAAACAAGAAGTGCCAATGAATGACTCAATGCAAACAGCGACTGCAACGGTAGAGCTTGACGAAAGTTTAATGCAATTTCGTGCAACACTTGATGCAAGCTCAGTCGAAGGCTTTAGCGCAGCACACATACACGACGGCGATTTAGGCGCTAATGGTGATGTTGCTTTTGCATTTGAGGCCACTACCGATGGTATGTATGAAGTCGCAATAACCGACCTTGATGAAACCCTAATTGCTGATTTAATGGATGGCGATTGGTACATTAACCTTCATACCGAACAATATGCAAACGGCGAACTTCGTGCGCAAATTGTGCCTGATACAACGAGCATCATCACGTTTGTTTTAAATGGCGATCAGCAAGTGCCTATGAACGACAGTGACGCAATGGGTTATGGCTATGCATCTTATGATAGCGCAACGACAGAATTACGGCTTCGTGCGGTGACTATGGGTGTTGATGACGCTACAGCAGCTCACATCCATACAGGAAAATTAGGCTCAAATGGTGATGTATTCGTGACTTTAGAACAAGACGACGAAGTCATGACTGACTGGGTTGTACCAGAAGATACCATGATAGACAGCGACACTCTGGGAGTACTTCTAGACGGCGGTCACTATGTTAATGTTCATACGCCTGAATTTGCCGGTGGCGAAATTCGCGGCCAAATCTTAACAGACAACTATGCAGTTGCGACCTTTGACTTAAGTGGTGATCAAGAAGTGCCTATGGTCAGCACCATGGCTGATGGTGATGGTTATGCCCTTGTTGATACAACAGACTACAGCGTAGAGCTTACTGTTGTAACATCAGGCTTAGACGATGCAAGTGCTGCGCATATTCATACAGGTCGTATCGGTACTAATGGTGATGTATTAGTAGCTCTTGAACAATCAATGGACGACAGTAATGTCTGGATGACACCAAGCAACACGCAAATCAATGCGGATATTTTTGCAGTGCTGGCTTCTGGTGGTCACTATGTCAATGTTCATACACCTGCTAATGCTGGCGGCGAGCTTCGCGGGCAAATCCTAACCAGTAACTATGGCTTTACGAGCTTTAAACTAAGCGGTGATCAAGAAGTTCCTGCTGTCGAATCTGATGCAAGTGGTGAAGGTTATGCATTAATCAACATGGATAACTATGCCTTAGAGCTATTAGTAAACACAATGGGTGTTGATGATGCGACAGGTGCACACATTCACACTGGCCGAATTGGCACGAATGGCGACGTACTCGTTGCACTTGAGCTGTCAACAACTGACGCAGGCATGTGGATGACACCAGCAAATACCATGATCAACGCAGAGATATTTGAGGTACTTGCATCAGGTGGTCATTACGTTAACGTGCATACACCTGCTAACACGGGTGGTGAAATTAGAGGTCAGATCTTAACAGATAACTATCAACTCGTTACTTTCCCACTTAGTGGTATGCAAGAAGTTCCAGCCGTTGATACGATGGCATCAGGTAGTGGTTATGCCTTAGTTAACATGGATAATTACCATCTAGAATTAAGAGCGTTAACCGAAGGTGTGAATGACGCCACTGCTGCTCACATTCATACGGGTCGTATAGGCACCAATGGCGACGTTCTTGCTGCGTTAGAGCAATCAAGCGATAACATGAACTTATGGCAAACACCTGAAAATACCATGATTAATGCAGATATTTTTGCAGTACTCGCATCAGGTGGTCACTACGTTAATGTCCATACTCCTGCAAACCCAAGCGGTGAACTACGCGGTCAAATCCTTACCGACAACTATGTGTTTGTAACCTTTCCGCTAAGTGGTGAACAAGAAGTACCCGCGGTCACAACGGATGCATCTGGTGATGGTTATGCGCTAGTGAATACCAATGATTACAGTGTTGAGCTGCAAGTACTAACATCGGGTGTAAGCGATGCAACTGCAGCCCATATTCATACCGGTGTAGCCGGTGAAAATGGCCCTGTGTTAGCTCCTCTTGTACAAGACAGTGATGACATGAATCGCTGGATGAGCAGCACAGGTTTAATGATAGATGCCGATATCTTTTCAGTTTTAGCTTCAGGCGGTCATTATGTAAACATTCATACGCCTGCAAATCCAAGCGGTGAGATTCGAGGCCAAATTCAATAACTTTATAGAGTCAGAGGCCAATATTTTTGGCCTCTTTTCGTTACTTTCCTCGCTCAATTAATCTCACAATAGCACCCCTCAGCATCTGAGTTAATAAACTGGCTATTAAAACCCGCACGTAAGTTTGCGATTACTAACTCAACAAAGCCATTCTGACTTGAACAGGCGAGTCCTTTTGATAATGGCCCTGCATACACAAGCTGTTGATTTTCTGAAACAAGTACTGCGGCAGGTTGAGCGGGTAATATTGCAGCAACTGCAGTTGTTGGTTTAAGCTTTACTACTTTAATACCTTGCTCTGAAGCATAGCTGCTAAGGCTTATTATGTGCGGTTGTGAACGCTCTGAGCATACACAGGTATTTTCATCAATAATGTACAGGGTATCGGCATTGTTGATGTCAAGCCCCATACTTTGTTGAAAAGCAGGTAACCAATTTGTTGTGGCTAGCTTTTTATCTGGATCAAAGGTGCTTGCTTGTTGAGAATAAGCAAACACCAAGGCTAATGCCACAGAGGCAACCCAAAGTAGAGTTGCCATTATCAGCCATTTGCTATTTGAACTTAGCAATACCTTGCTCCAGCACATCGATACTTACATCAATTAACTGTACGCGATCGGTGAGTTTTTCAATCATCAAATTGTCGTTGGCTTGGTTAGCAATTAAGGCCTGTGAATTATCGGCAATAGCACGCGTATTACCCGCTTGATTTTGCACTACATGAGCAACCGACTGTGAGCTACTTGAAGCAACATTCACCTGCTCTGTCATCTCGGTAATTTGCAGTTTCATCTGCGAACTAATTGCAGATAACTGCTCTATAAGCGCAACACTACCCTGCATCGACTTAGTTGAAGAGGCACTGTTTTGCATCAAACTTTCAAGCGTATTAGTTATTTTATCCGTCGTGTTTTTACTACGCGTTGCTAAATTTCTCACTTCATCAGCCACTACCGCAAAGCCGCGGCCTTGTTCACCTGCACGCGCAGCTTCAATTGCAGCGTTAAGCGCAAGTAAATTCGTTTGCTCAGCAATTGACGAAATTTCATTGAGTAATTCTGAGATATGCGAACATGCACTCACCAGTTGGCCTATGTTTTGATCTGCTTCTTGAAGGTTATTAGCAAGCTCAGCTGTTTTGCTGTCGGTATTCGCCACCTCATTTAATGCCTCTGTGGCACTTAAATGGAGCTGCTCAAATTGTGTTTGCAGTTCATTACTCTCTTGTTCCACATGAGCAAAGCCTTCGGCGACTCGTTCACCTGACTGCGCGATATCTGCAGATAACTGCTCACGATGAAGTGCTTGCTCATGCAATTCGTCGTGTACTTCAAGCAATTGTTTAGACTGGTTTTTTAAAACACTACTTTGGCTTTGAACATCACCAATCACGCTCGATACAAAACCTAGTAAGCGGTTAAAACCCGCCACGGCTTCACTGTGGCTATCATCCGCTCTTAAACTAATGTTAATACTGTTTTCATCGGCCATTATTTGCTCTGTTGTTGTGCTTAACGATAAGCCAGAACTACGTTCACGGTGTAGGGTTTTTGCAATGTAGCCGGCTACAATTGCTTCAACAATGGCATACACGGCATGGATAAGTACGGTGCTAAAATACAATCGATCTGGGTCAAAAACGTATAAACCGACTTCGTTTATCTGTAAAAAGTAAAAGCTCAAATGGTGAACTGCCACAAAAGCAAGTGCAGTAATAAACACGCGCCATTCAACAAACATGATCAACACGGCCATTAAAATAAATATTTCAAAGTGAACTTCAATTAGGCCGTAGCTTTGTTGGATGTGTAAAAACGAAAACATCATGCAACCGGCAGCCACAACATGGGCTGTTAATTTGCTCGTTGGATATTGATGGAGCATCCAAAGCGGTAAAGATAGCAATAACAAACCGGTTACCACACCTGTAATTAGGGTCGAATAGATAAAACCTAAAACTAAAGATTCAACAAACAATAAAAGGAACAAATAAGTAAAAAGGCGGCGCACACTCGTCATAGATAAAGCCTTAATCATTAAATAATTTACAAAAATACAATTAATCGAGCCTATACGGTTTGATGCGCATCATGGTTCACTTTATTAATTGCAATAATGCCCTAAATTGATCGGTCCCTGCTTTTTCTAGCCATTGAAATATCACACTTTCTGTACAAGTAATAATAACACCTGCTGCCGATAGCTGCTTAACAGCCAACTCTTTGTGTTTTTCGTTGCGTGATGCAATGGCATCTTCCACTACAAACACTTGGTAACCATTGGCAATTAAGTCTAAACATGTTTGCAGTACACACACATGCGACTCTGTACCCGTTACCACTATTTGCTTACGGTTAGAGCCAGCCAATAGGTTGTTAAATTGAACCTCTTGGCATGCGCTAAAATGTATTTTGTGATAGCAGTTAGTGCCAGTTATAAAAGGTAAGAGCTGTTCACTACTTTTACCTAACTTGGTTGGATTTTGTTCGGTAAATAAATAGGGAATATCTAAAGCTTTAGCTGCTTTTATTAACTTTTCGGTCTGATTAACAGCTAAGCCAAAGTCGTTAATTACCGGTTCAAGCCCTGCCTGAAGGTCAATAATTAATAACAAGGCATTACTTTTTTGGCTGATAAATGAATGGCGCATCACGTTCTCAAATTGCTGATAATTGAACTAGTTATAGCATAGGTTTCAGTTTCAGCACCAAGTAGACCTTATTACTATTTTTTCTTTTCAGAACCATTAATTACGGTCATAATTGTGCTATATTTTGTTAAAAATTATGCGCAAATAATAATTTAGGGTTAATCAGTCAGTGCCTAAACTTTTTCTTTTGATTTTCAGTTTGCTGTTCTTCACGCTCTCCTCTTCAGCGTTGGCACAAAACTATGCTTTGCAAATGCAGCGTATTTCAACCGATGAAGGACTTACGCAAGGCAGTGTAACTAAAATCGTGCAAGACGATTTAGGCTTTATCTGGATTGGTACCTACCAAGGCTTAAATAGGTATGATGGTTATCAGGTAGCGCCTTTTGCTGGGGAGTATATTCTTGATCAGCGACAAATTACCGCAATGCATAAAAATGACGACGGAAACATTTTCGTCAGCACTGAGTTTTCAGGTGCTTTTCTAATAGACCCAAAAACACTAAAAGTTGAAAAAATCTATTCTGGCAAACTAGACCCTGAAGATGTTTTCTTTTCGCCTATTTTAGCAATCACTGAAGACGATCACTTTTTTTACTTCGCTATTGCTCAGCACGTTTATTCATACAACAAGCAATCAAAAAAGTTTTTGCATGAGTTTTCTATCAATAAAGAAGAACATATTGTTCGGGCACTCACCCTGCACGACAACTTTTTATATATCGGCACATCAAATGGGCTTTTTTCAAAAAACCTTGCAGATGATCATATCTCGCATATTCCGCTAACCGATAAATCTCAGGTCACCGAAGATAATAAAAACGTAAAATTTTTAAGGGTCGATGCGCAGCTCGGCTTATTTGTAGGCACTGTAGAGGGCATGTTTGATATCCCTTTTAACGCTAACCGTTTACTGGCATTTGATAAGGTAAGGCTGTTAATCCCTAACTTAAATATTTGGGATTATTCTGTTAGCTCATTTGGTGAATATATCGTCACAGAAAAAGGATTGTTCGAATTTAATCGCCAAACCATGTCGGTTGAGTTCATCTTAAACTTTGAACAAAGTAAGTTTTTAATGTCTGACAATTCAATTCAAGATGTAATGATTGATAAAACTGGCTTGCTGTGGCTTGCATCCCGCTCACAAGGCGTTTTCACATGGTCAACACTAGCAAGACGTTTTAAACACATTGAATTAAAAAATAACCAAGCTCGCTTCAATAATAATGTCTGGTCGGTATTACAAGATCAAAATGATACCGTTTGGATAGGTACAGATAATGGCCTAATGAAGTACAACCAACTTACTAAAGATATTACACCCTACTTAGTTAGTAACGATGAGAAAGCCTTTCATGGTGAGCATGGTATTTATGGTATTACTGAAGCTAACATTGATGACAGCAACCGTTATCTGTGGCTAATGAAATACATAGGTCTTGCCTTGTTTGATAAACAGACAGGCAAATTAGTGCCTATAAAAGGCAATGCTGAGACCATGCACCTCATAAATTACGGCCCTAACTGGGGCTTTCGTGCTATGGGTAATGATCAATTTGCATTTTTAGATGACCAAAATTTTTATAAGTACAATGGTAAAACAGGCGAACTTTCAACAATTAAAGGACTAAAAGAACAAGTTGACCTAGTTAATGCCCATGCTTTTTTAAAGCCATTGCCAGACCACCCCGACGAATACGTACTGAGTATGTCTGGCAAATTGTACCGCTACAATGAGCAGACTCAAAAGTTAACACTGATATACCAAACAGAAAATTATAACCCATTAGCGTTCACTACCATTGATGACTGGGTGATGGATTATAACAACACCCTGTGGCTTGGCTCAGCTGACGAAGGGCTTATTGGCATAGATGCTAAAACTTATGAAGTTAAACATCGTATTAATATACAGTCTGGCTTAAAAGCTAAATCTGTTTTTGCATTGCAAATAGATCGTTTTGGCTTTTTATGGTTAGGTACTCAAAATGGTCTTTACCGCCTTGATTTAAGCTCCTTAGAACTTGACCGTTACTTTATTCGCGATGGTTTAGCCGTTAATGAATTCAACATTGATGCCGACACCACCTTACATAACGGACAACTTGCATTTGGTAGTACCCGAGGCGTACTTTTACTTTCACCAGAGGACTTTTTATCGTCGCCTGTAGAGGCTGGTAATATAAATACCGAAATTACCAATGTATCTTTGCTTTCGCGAGAGCTTAACTACCATCCATATAAATATGTAAATACGCCTCTGCAGATCACTTATGATGATATGGGCTTAGCAGTCACCTTTTCTAACTTTGATACCATTAATAAAGATAAAACATCGTATCGAGTGACCCTTGATGGGCCAACCTCACTGCAATACGACAAGTTAACAACCAATGAGGTCTTTTTCACCAAATTACCGCCTGGTGATTATGTGTTATCAGTGTCGTCGTCTATCGAGTTAAGCGATGCAATATCAGCGTCTAGACAACTAAGATTTAATGTTGCACATGCACCTTGGTCATCCCCTGCTGCAAAAGCAAGTTATGTCATTATTGTTTTAGCTGTTTTGTTTTTCCTATTTTGGCAATACCGTGCTCGCCAGCAAATGATCGGTCGTGCTCATGCAGAAGCTGTAAAATCACAGCAACAAACCGAACTCGCTTTAAGTAGTACTAAAAGTGGTGTTTGGGAGATTAACCTAGTAGAACAGTTTTTAAGAACGACCCGCTTTTCTGCTGAACTGGGCTATGCCGAGTATAAAGATGGTATAAGCCTCAACAAGTTTGTGAGCTTAGTGCACCCGCACGATCGCAATAACGTAACTAGCCAGTGGCAACTATTTTGTAAGCAAACAAATAACCAACAATGGAATACCACTTACCGTTTAAAACATAAAAATGGTAACTGGCTTTGGTACGAAGACATTGGTCGTACTATTGCAACCGATGAAAAAAACCGCCCATTAAAAATAACCGGTATTTATACCAATATTACAGAGCAACGCGCTAATGCCCAGCAAGCCAGTGTCCTCGGCGAAGCATTTGGGCAAATAAACGACTGGTTGCTAATTTTAGACAATCAACTCAAACCATTTTCTGCTAATGCCAGTTTTGGTGAAGCATTCGCCACGCCAAACAATGTTGCAGAGCTTACTAGTCGCGACTTTATTGCAGCTATAGGCCGTGCAAAATACCTTGAATATATAGACGTATTAAAAACACTTAAACCAAAGCAAAACTGGAAAACAGAAGCTGTTATTCGCACGCTAAAAAGCCCTGCACACCCAGTTCATATTAGTGTCACGGCTGTAGCCAAGGAAAACCAATCAATTAGTCATTATGTAATTGTAATTTCAGACTTAACAGAGCAAAAACGCGCTGAAGACGATTTGCGTTATTTAGCAAATTATGACCCGTTAACGGGCTTGCCTAACCGCTCTTTAATGTATACAAAAATTAGCAACTGTATAAATAACGCCAAAAAATACAATAAACTAGCTGCATTATTATTTATTGATTTAGATAAATTTAAACCAGTAAATGATTCATTCGGGCACGCTGTCGGCGACCAATTACTTTGCGATATCACGCAAAGAGTAAGCCTGATGTTACCCGAAAACGCCGTAATAGGCCGTCAAAGTGGTGATGAGTTTTTGGTTCTTATTAAAGACCTTCACTCACCACAAAC
>NZ_JAKEVM010000016.1 GCF_022398475.1 Pseudoalteromonas shioyasakiensis
TAATTATTGTTTACTTCTTTTTAGCATTGGTTTAGTACAATTAGAAACTAACAATCATGTTATGAATATGGCAGTCAAAATAGCTGCCATATTCACATATCATTTAATGAATTGTCTGAGTGATATCTATGTATTCAAAACTATCGTCATAACATCTACCTACAACATAATTTGTACCTTTTAGCTTATCCTTGCTGAATTGGATAATATTATGAGAATGCGTTAGTAACTCACCATTTAACTGCCATGTAGTCGCAGCAATTCGACCATCCGAGTCATTACAGTTGAGATGTAATTCAAACACTTGATCTGTTTCATGCATATTAATACTACCGGTTGGTTTCTGATTTGGTATCACGCTTACTTCAAATGACTGCGAACCTGTCTGACCAAACTCAGTTTCAACATCAACGCGGATAGTATGATTACCAACTGATAAATCTCCAATACTTTCTCTATAACGCTTGCTTTCCATGACAAGCGCGCCATCCAAGTACCATTTATACACTGAAACTCTATCATCTGGATGTGAAAGCCATACACGAGATCTAAGTGATACATCTAATGGATATCTCAGGTATTCATTACTGAATGTACGCACAATCTCAATTTCTAATGGTGTTGGAGGTAAAACTTCTACAATTTGGCTTACTTCTTTGCTTTGTCCCCTGCTGTTAGTAACCCTAAATGTGAGATTTTTCATTCCTTCTTGGGAAAACTGCAGAGTAAACTTGCCGTCATCTTGATTTAACACTTTAACTCCGGGTGTTTTTAGTAGCTCATATGTATACTCGACGCCAGGAGCAAAATGACGCTCTAAGCCTACCCATGCAATATGTTTAGAAGGCATATAATTTACTGTAGCTGGCATGTTTAGTTCAATTTCAGGAAACTCGTATGTCCAGCTTTTCACACGAACTCTAGTCTCGTTGATTGTCTCTTGCTTTGACCCCTCTACCCAAGCTTGGTAGGTCAGAATAAAGTTTCTTCCTTCAAGAAGATTTTCACTAAATGTCAGGTCAAATTCACTATCATTTATTACTTTCCCATCCGGTAACACCCATTGGTTTTGAGTCCTACCATTAATAGACTCAGTTCTTGTGAAAGAGCTTCCTTTAATGTGGTGTGTAGAGCCGACTTCGACTAGATCAGGGACATCTAAATCAAAATAGAATCGTGGCGCTCTTAAGAAGTAGTATCGCGCCCTAGCTTCGACAAAAGCTTCATCACCCAAACTACTGTCACTTGCTATCCCGTTATATTTCATTCGGGCATTGATATCTCTTCCTGTAAAGTCATCTTTATAGAATGAGATTTCTGCTGGACCTGAGAACCAAGACTTACGATTATCAGTTGACCACTCGATAACACCATCCCCATTTTGAACGAGGTTATCTCCGTCATACAAAACGAACTTTGCAGCTTCATTAAATAGAACTTCATTAGTTTGTTGAATTAATAGTTCAGGTTTTTCATAAGCAACAACTTTTAGAGTGCCGCTAGTTGACCATTCGCCTGTAAACTTATTTTCAACTTTAACTCTCAAGTATTCAATTTCTTCGTTTTCATATCGCTTACGCCAACGTAAAGTATCTTTATGTTCTGTAGACTCCCTCCAATCTGAACCGTTACTTGAAACTTCCCACACAACTTTGCCAAGTGATCCAACATCTGCTCGGTCTTCAGGTGAGTAAATTGCTGAAGCTCTCAATGGTATCCGGCCCTTAATTAAGCCATCCTTTAGCTCCCCTTCAATTTTAGTGCCTTTGTACACAATAAAGTATGCACGAGCAGACTGAATATAGTACTCATAATCAGGTATAGGTGTTTTTGCTTTTGCTACTGCAACATAAATTCCACTTTCTTCGCCAATAACTTCCATTGGCATTTTTATGAAGGCTTCTCCTTTCGCATCTATTGTGACAGTTTCTGTTAATGGTTCAGGTATATTTCTTCTGTCATACTTACCTATGTAAACTTCCCATTCACCCATTGAGCTTTTGTCATAAACCCATCCATCGATTCGATTGTAATTCCCAAGGTTGATTTTAGCCGTTACTTCATCGGTAGATAGGATCTGATCATCTTGAAAATCTAGATTAACGCCAAGTGTGCTATCAGGAACGACTAAAGCTTTAATGCTTTGGGATGCATTTATTTCTGGCATTCTATGGTACTTAACGTTGTAATCTATAGGGAATACTTCCCATAGATTGCGTTCAACTTCAAAAGGCATATCGAACCTACCAGATGTTCTAAATATTTCACCTGTTCTTGTAGAAGGGTTTTTCGGAAATGTTTGGCTAACCCCTTTGGTGTCGAATGTCATATCTAATGAACCAGGGCTCGATACAGTACCCATTCTGACAATTTCACCACCCGAATATTCAACTGGATAAAAACCGTTTATAAGTTCTCGCCTTGAGCTAGCTTCAACTGAAATCCCTGTTGGTTCCTGAGAAGAAATCAGTGTCTTTTCATTAGGTATGATCAGCGTTTCACCAAACTCATTAATTATTTCGATATCGCTTTCAATTTCTACAAGCGCTTTGTCTAAATAACCAACAGCCGATGGTGTTCTACCTCGCAATGATATTTCAAAGCCTTCTGGTAAATTAACCCAATTGAATATGCAACTTTTAACACCTTTGCGCGCATATTTAACCGCGAGGTCTCTTTCACTAAAGAACCAGCACTCTTCGCCGCTCACTTGTTCAGAATCTAAATAAACCAATTCAATTAGTCTGAACGGTAGATAGTCGTTTTCACGATGCTTTATATCAAACGACATAGGAGCAAAGACAACATTTAGATCATAATTAAATTTATCACCTGAAGAGTTTTTAACTACAACACTAATTTCTGCATTATCTTTTGGTGATAACTGCTGAGTTAAGCCATTAATAGTGACAATACCGTCACCAACAGAATTTAAACTTAATGGCACGCCATTTGATTGTACACTCTCAATAGTGACACCATTTACGTAGCCATTAAACCCTGCTACTAACAGTTCACTATCAAAGTAAAACTCATCATTTTCCTCCATACTTTGGCTGTTTCTGAAAATAGAAATTGATGGCTGCTTACGAGATAAGAATGCAGCGTTTTTAAATTCTTTTTTATCTGATTTTGAATATAAGTACTTTGAAGTAACCGTAATATCGTAGTGTCCATCTGGTACACTCTGTACATCAGCTGTATAAATAAACTTGTTATTAATAACTTCAGGCCCGGTTAGATTTTTTACTATTACAGTTTCACCTTCAGTAATATTATCGTTTTTAAAAAGAGTAGTACCGTCAAATTCAAGCTCCTTAAGAACTTCGTGCGAACCACTAACCTTAAACTCAAGCTCAATCGATTTAGGAAGCCACCATGTACCTGATATAGCTGGAGACGGTTTATCAAATACAACTCTCGCTGTTTCGTTCTCAACATCTATAGAAGCGCCTAACAAGCCAAAGCTCAATGGCAAACCACTAGCCCTTGCATTAACTTTTACTTGCTCTACCCTAGAGTATGCATATTCCCAACTTACAATGGCCTGTGAGTTTATTTCTTTATCAGTAAAGTACTTATTAATTGAATTTACCTTAAACTGGTGAGAAACAATACCATCCTCATAGCCAATGTAATTTTTATTTCCAAGGAAATAAGGAGTGATATTTATTGTGCAGGATGTACTTCCATCATTTATTAAACAACTCCCCAAATTATCGACAATCACCTGTTGTGAATAATTGACTGGCTTTGTAGTGATTGAAATGGCTTTAACCTGAGCGTTTGGATCGTGATTGACATCGCTATTATTGTCGATCCATTTATTCCCTACATAAATAGAATATTTTGTTAGTTCAGGCGCAATTGGGGCCTCGACGTTAAAAGATGTAGTTCCAGACTTGATTAGTGTTTTCTCTTTCTCCGCGCCAAAATAGGCAAACACTTTATACCCAACAGGCACAACTCCGCTCATTCTCAATCGACCTTTCAGAGAAAAGTTATCTCTATCAAGCTCATCCATACCAACCCATTCAAAATAACACTTTCCAGATACATTATTGTTGGTACCAATTGCAACCGCTTCATTAGTCACAATGTCACAGAAACCTGAAAACTTAGTTTGGACTGCTTCAAAACTAGACTCTTTTACGTGAGATACTAATCGACCACCTAAATTGTTAATCTTAAACTCGATTTCATCTTGAACTTTATTTAGTGTGATTGTTCTGGAATATAAATGTCCCAGAGTATCCTTGACCGTAACTTTTATTGTATTTAAGCCATTTTTGAAAATAACAGTGTCAGGTATTGTGGCCACACCAATTTTTGGCTTGTTAAAAGCAACGTTAGAAGAATTAACTTGAATCGATACCAGGTCAACGTCATCTGTAAATGAATTGAAAGTTGAAATTACCAGCTCTTGATTGTATGCAAAGTTACTGCTGTTATTTTGCTTAACACCTGATTTGAAAATATCAATTTTTGGGGCAGTTTTGTTAATTCTTAACCCATTAAAATTTTGGTTAGAAGGGATGCCACTTGAATTTGTGAAAGCCACAGAAGCACCATAATAACCATCTTCAATTTGCGTCGTATCGAACGTGTAAACATATGCACCATTTACACTTTCTCTCTTAGTGCTCGTAATAGTCTTATTTGCTGTAACTAGTGAGCCATCTTTTGTATATAGAACATTCCCGCTATAGGTGATGCCACTTGAAATGGTTGGCTGACTATTTCGGCTGAATTTTACATTTAACTCAGATGGGGCCCACCAATCGCCAACAATCTCGCTGGAAGGCTTATTTAAAACGAGTTTAGCTGTGTTATTCGAAACTTGAATTGATTTGCTATTAACGTTTATTGTCTTTGTAGTCGCATAACTAGCAGGCATTGAATTAACCTCAAAAAGGTCAATTTTTGTTGGTTGGTAATTCCAAGGAACAGTTAAAGCATGTTTGGTGTTACTAACTCCCCAATAACTATTACTCGAATCAACTGACACTTGATAGCTTAAAGAGCCCACTTTATTTGAAATAGCATCGCCAAGCTTTAGTCCTGAAAATGAAATATCGCATGAAGTAGCACCGCTTACTACTGTACAGCTACCAAGCGATGGTATAGAAACCTTCTGACTGTAATCCCTTGCGTCAACATTAACTCTAACTGCAGAAAACTTGTTTGCGGGGTTGTAATTGGTATGGCTACCTACGCTTTTCCATGAGTTTCCAAGCTTAACTGAGTATCCTTGGACAGTAGGCTTAACAGGAGCTTCAAAATTAAAACTAAAGTTTTTTGTATCAACTAACTTTTTTGCTTTTGCCGACCCTGAATAATAATAAATTGAGTAGCCAATACTATTCGGACCTGAATTAGAGGCAATGCCTTCAACTTTAAATCCATCAATTGAATAACCGGCTGTGTTATTCCATTCAAATAAACAATATCCAGCGTTTAAGGTTCCCCCTTGTAATACTAAATTGTTATCTGTAGTGACAGTACAGTAATCGTCTATAACAGTTTGGCGAGCCTCAAGCTTGAAGTTTCTTACGTTTGAAATAAGTGTGCCTGATTTGTTCTCGATGACAAATTCTGGTTTGTAGACATTCATCGTTCCTTTGATAGTTGTGATAGCAATAGCGCTAAATGAAAACATCAAAGTAGTTAAAGCCGCTGCCTTTAAATGACTCATTATTAGACCTTGTTGGAATTACTCAAAGTTAACTTACCAACTTAGCCAATCAATAAAGCCTGAAAAAAAATTGAAATAGAAGAAAAATTCGTTTTATTAATTTTGGAAGGGAATGATTAAAGAAATTTCCAACCAACCCTAGTCAAACTGCACTATCACATTTAACTTTGTCATTAAAAGCAACAAAGAAAATAGCATACATCGATATGCATAAAGTTGTTTCTGAATAGATTGCAACAGTCTTCCATATGGGAATTTTGCCATGACTGGATACAAGCTTAACCAAAACACAGTGTAAATTGATAAAGTAAACATAGCTGGTTTAATGATCTTCTGTGGAAGAAGATGTTTAAACTTAACTAAGAAGATTACCAAGAAAATGTAAATGAAGCATTAAACATTGCCAGTAGCCCTCTAAAGTTCCAAGTGGAAATCCCGAGCCACCAGCCAAGTAACAACCAAGAGTAAATTATAGAAAAAACACAAAAAGTTATTTTGAAACTAACTTTCAATTTAAGTAAGTAGAAAAGGCCGAACAGCATAAAAAACTTTTCTAGAAAGTTAAGAAATGTGAAGTACAAAAGTGTGTTCCATACATCTCCACTATTGTATAAAAAGAATAATCCCACCTTAGTCGAGTATGAAATAACTATGGCCAAAAAGAAGCAAATAGCTGAAAGGCTTTTATTGAATATGATTGATTTATAAAACTGAACACTAAAGGCTAGCAAAACTGGTGCACTTATCACGTAAGCTGAATAAGTCTTAACTTTATCTGTCAGATTTGATTTTTAGAGTTTAATCAAATCCGACAGTAAAGAGCTGTTTTGTGCCAACAGCGGAAGTTTCACGCCTAAAGCAACGAAGCATTTATGTGTCCGCTGATTTTATTTGTTTAGCGCTAATCTACTGATAATTGGGAGTGACCACCCACCACATTTAAATTTCCGTTTATTACTCTCCATGCACTGGGAACAAAAGAGGGGTCACTAGCAACATCCGACTCTAAACGAAACTCTGTTTTACCATTGGCAACTACAGAAATATATTCAGCGGGAAGCTTTGTAAACATATGCTCGTTACTATGACCGTGAACAAGAGTTAAGCCTAGCCCGTATTGTGCAAGAGCATCTAGTAGTTCTTGTTTGTTTTCAATCTCACTGACTGTTCCATGGTAGTCTAATTCTGGAGCGTCAAATGGATTGGAAGTACTGCTGTTAGTATGAGTGCAATGCCTACATTGCCCAGTATGCCCAGTACAATGACGACATTTATCAGTCCCGTTATGTTTGCAGCTTGAATCCTTACCGTCAGTTTTTCCAAACCAACCAACAGGAAGAGCATCGTCACCTGCTTCATCTTGGCTAATAGAAATAACTAAGTCTCGTTCAATTTGAGAATACCCTTCAAGCATCATTTTGATGGTTCCTTGATCTTCAAATACAGGAATTTGAATACCAAAATCTGAACCATCTAATTGATTGATTAATTCGTTTAGTTCACCTGAATTAACTTTGTTGATTATTTCTTGAACCTTATTATCTATTTGCATTTGTCATTCCCTCGTTTACATTGTGAAGTTGGTTATTTTTACAACCTAATAATCTTATAGTGTAAGATTCGCGTATTTTTCTGCTTACAAGGCTCTCACTTTATGGCTCCTACAATTAGTGCCAAGAGCGGTCATTCAATTAATTCATCTAGATTTAGAAAGCAGTCAATAAGTGGCACTAAAAGCAGCACTGCTAATCATTTGCAGCCTTTTCTTGTTAGCTGTTACTTGCAAGAACTAGGTTATCTATATGTACAAATATCCTCCCAATTCCGTCACTAATGGGAGTTGCAAGCGTAACTTCGACCATATCATCAACTATATTAAGGTTTGTCGCTAAAACTAAGGTGTCTGCTACCATTATGTATGCGGACTTGTCATCTAGGCTATTTACTGCATTTCTGAATGTGCTCATCTTACTCTCCTTAATTATTACACCTTCCAAGTGAGGCTTTACATACTTTCACTTTCTTCGTGTCTCCTGCCGCTGACGTCATGCAAGAATCATAGGTACTTAGGCATGAATCTGCTTTAGCTTGTTGAAAAGCATCAGCAACATTGGCAAGAGCTTTTTTATCCAATTTGACTGCTGCCTTAACAGCTTCAGCTTTCGCTTTTTCAGCTTCTGCCTTAGTTTTGTCTGTAGTGATCATCGCCGTAATCTGGTCGATGATCTTATCTTGACCACTTTTATATGCTGCATCGTCTATCCAGCCATTAGCTCTAGCTTTACAATTACTCGATATAAACTCTCTAGCCAATAACACAATTTGTGTTCGCCCTGCCAACTCAAGAGCAGTTGTTGAAGCATCTGAGTTGCCTTTTAAGCCTAATGAATTAGACACGCTTCCCGAAGTGCTATCATCACCAAGAGTTGCCGATGTATCCACTGATTGTTTGTTTGAAGCATCCAAAGCCAATTTTAATGCGTTAGACATTGCAACATCAGGTACAGGCTCAGAACACACTATATAATCAGCATCTTTTTTTCGAATATCGATGGTTCGAAGGTTTGCTGCTATAGAGTACAAATCTCCTTTTCCCCCAATTGCATCTGAAGATATATGTTGTGGTTTTTGAGGGGATAATACTGAACAGCCTGATAAAGTTATAATGCCAAGTAACATGACTAATTTCTTCATTTAACTTTTCCTTAAGTGAAATGCTCTGATGCAATGAACAGCCCTAACTAAGCTCTTATCACATTGCGTTAAATCGTTTGTCCGTTTCTACAACTAACGCTTATTATATAAGCAGCGCAACAATGTCGGACTAGACAGTCAATTCAAAGCTAGCATAAATATCTGTTAATTCAAGTTGCCCAAAAATTGAGCAGCAAAAGTAAATCTGCCCAGATAGATTAAGTAGAGTTTTAAAAAAAATTTTTACTTTCGAGTTATCACTTAGCGCTGAGTCGGCTTTAAGAAGGCATGTTTTAAAGAATAAACATGGTGAACATCTCAATATCGCTCATAGCTGCCTGTCAGATGAAGTCCAAACTTATCCATCGAAACTGTAAGATCACGTAAGCTAATTGATTAACCATTCATACGCCTTTCTGATTAGTTTATAAAGGGTAAGTGTAGTTGATAAATTAGGTACTGTACTTTTATAGCATATGTATTTTGTTCACCTAATAGTTTGAATAAATAAAGCTCATCTTAATAAATACTTTATAACTTATATATCAGATGGTTACGAAAAGGAAATGACCTACTCTATGACAATATTAATTTTTTGCCTTAATCAACAAAGTCAAAACTTGTGAAACTAATTGCGAGAAATAATCTTCGCTATACTCTAACACTTTCTCCAACTCGGCTTTGTTTTTAGAAGGCTCTAAACCGATAACAAAGCTTTCAAACTCTTGGCGGTTATCTAGTATCGAAATCAAATTGTCGATTGTTAAATTAGGCTTTGAACCCTCTAGCAAAGCAATAAGCTTAAGTGAAAATTTACTAAATGGGCTTTCATCACAATATTGCTTAATTTTTTCTGCAATCATACCTACCTCAATATTTAAAAAACCAAATTACTTATAAAGCACTAGACGGCGCTAGTAATGAAATCTCTTTGTTAAACGATTGAAATCGCTCGTTACACAAAGCCAGTACAAGCTTATTTTTATTCTTTTTTGTTAACGATCTATTTTTTAGATTCGCGATGAATTTCACTCAAAATGGCAAAAACTAAAATCACAAAACACCAAACAGGTAGCCAAATAAAGGTGGCTAGATTGCTTTGGAAGGTTGTAATGTTTTTTACACCCCAATAGCTATTGCAATATATGGCCATTAAAATAATGTACGTTAGGATGCTGATAGCGAGTACGATGTACCAGGTTATAGTATTGAGCTCACTTCTAGCGCTTATTAATATTATTAAGGAGCTTGTTAACACGAAGATGTTTGTGTACAAAATCACTAAAAATATATTAAGGAATTCGATGTCGAGTGTGAAAAAAGCATCGATGCTGCCTAAGTTCTCAACAATGAGCGAATGAACGTACAATATAAAAACTAAGAACGCTGTCAAGGCTGCTGCTGTAACAAGACTGGTCGTTATATATTTGCATCGCTTTAATTCTTCTGATTTCACATTACTCATACAATCACCTTACTGATTTAATATTGTCTTGATTAAACCGACTTAACCTCAATCTAATTGATAAGAGCGCAGGTTTTCTGCTTCACTATTAGATTTTGTTACCTTTGAATTCGTGGCTAGTAATTCTGTTGGCGCATTTTTAATAGCAAGCGATGCACACATTTTCTCTTGCTCTAAACCATATTCGCTTTTTTGTGTTAATCCCGATTCTATTAGAGCTTGCTCACCTTGGATGCTTACTTTTATTTCAGGGCAATCAACATATCTCAGGCTTGGGCCGCATGACCACTTTGCATAGTCATCTGATCTGCTGCTATTACTTGATGTAATAGAATAACTAAACTCATGAGCAGTATAGCTTTTACAATCAATATCAAAAAAACCTGCCCTTTTTAATTTCACTGAACCAATTTCACTAAGCTTCTCTTTCTCAACCGGGGTTAAGCTCATTTCAATATCCGGTATAGAGCCTCGGTAGTTAGACACCCACACTAAAATACCCGCAACTAAAAGCGTAACTAATAGTAAAGTGAGTAATGTGATCAGCTTACGTTCTGAATTTAATTCCACAACAAACTCCAGGTTTGAAATTTTTAGACAACTTAATTAGCTCCTACAGTTATTTCTGTATCCAACCTATGAATACCAGCAAAGTAAATTTGTCCTCTGCTAACCGTTTAAAGATAAGATCGAGATTTGTTAGTAATATATCAGTATGTATTTATCGTGCTCCGCGAGTTTTATTTACTATTTTTAGTTTTTTTTTGCGATACCGTGAGATATTTATGCTTCACAAAGAGAGCAAAACAATGAAATTGAATGTTAAGAGCTAATTTGTAGTTTCTAGTGTCGATAGAATTTCTTCCACATCAGAAACTTCAACTTTTTCCCCAATTAATATGGATTTAGTAGAGCCGCTTTGAGATAAGTCGCTTGCTTTAACAATATCGCCAAATCCTCTTAAGATCATATCTTGTTCGGCCAATTCATAACCATCGTCGAACTTAGTTAAGAGAAGTAAGCGTTGTAATGATTTTTCACCAATCTCAGTTGGGCAATATAAATCTAGCTGTCCTTTTCCACCATGACGCACTAAACGTCCCCGTATTTGATGGCACGTTATTGTTCCGAACCTTTCAGCATGGTAGATGATCGTTTTTGTTAACCGAGGGATAGTCAAGCCAATTTCAACCATTGTTGTAGAGATTAGTATGCTAGCCTTGCCCGACTTAATATCTGCAATTGATTTTCTGTTGTGGTCTGGACTGCAACCAGAATGAATATACCTAACTTTATTTCGGGCAAACTTGTTCCACTTCGTGAATACCTCTTCTACAGATGCGAAATTCTCAGAATTAACCTTGGTGGGACATACAACGAGTACTTTGTTACCAAGCTCAACTTGATTAAGGCATTCTTTCATTAGTGCATGGCTTTCACTTTTAAGTCTTAATTTAGTGGTTATCTCTTTCTTAGCATGACATTTGGTAAGTCTGAATATGTGCTTTGATTTACCATACGAAATCAAAGCCTGGGTTCTAGGTATTGGAGTAGCTGTTGCTTCCAAAAAGTGTGTATTTTCAGAAAGTAGTAATTCTCTTTGCTCAAGTCCAAACCGATGCTGTTCATCAACCACAACTAAATCCAGTACACCAACCCTTCGATGTAACAGAGCGCTTGTACCGATTAAAAAATTCGTTTCCTCTAAGTTTGTTTGTTCTGTTTCTAATGTAACTAAGACTGGCTTTAACGAACCAAAATATGAATTTAGCTCTTCATGAATTTGCTCTGCAAGGGTTTGGCTAGGTAACATAATCGCTGCTCGCCCACCAGCGGAGACCACTGAAGCTGCGCAAATTCCGTAGACAACTGTTTTTCCAGTTCCTACATCACCAATTAGAGCCCCATCGACTTTGGTACCTTCCTTAAATTTATTGGTTATTGATTCAACAATTTGTGTTTGTTCTGTAGTTAATTCAAAAGGAATTTTTTCCTTTAGCACGTTGATAGGTAGACCGTGTAAAGAGTTTACAAGTTTATTTGGCTCTCTTGGATTTAAGGCATTCATTTCACGGATACAATATAAGGCGGCAATTCTTTTTATGACACCCCTAGCTTCTTCCCATGACTCTACCGAACTAGGATTGTGCAATTCGGTTAGAACATCTTTTAAAGTCATTTTCTTAGTCTTTAAAACTTGTCTAATGTTTGGTACCCATTTTATAACTTCCCTTAGATGTTTTTCTGCTTGATTAAGTGTGTTGGGTAACTGTTTTCTAATAACCTCTCTTACCTGCTCTTTAGACAGGTAACCGCGCTTAGATTTGTAAATTGGTACGAATTTCCCAATGTCAGCACTGGATATTAATTTTGCTGCGCGTAAGTTTAGGTAAGCCCCATTAGCAAATGAAACTCCTTTGAAGTAATAGGTTGAACCAACTTCAGCCAGACTTTCTTCAATAAGCTTTGTATCACCGAAAAGCTTTATTGAAAGTAAGTAACCTAAATCGTCAAACAGCTCAATTGTTAAAACCCCTTTCCCTCTAACCCAATTGAAAGATGGTGCTGATACTAATTTTCCAGCTATTACTACTTTATGGCCGCTTAATTGATATACCTTAGAAAATTCAGTGACAATGTTTGTGTAATCTTCAATTTCAACTGGGCAAATTAATGGCACCTGCCAAGCATGTTTAATACCAAAGCTCTCTAATGATTTCAGCTCCATCATTTTCCCCGTCGTTGAATCGTTCCTTTATATTCCCTCATATTGAAAAATGTGCAACTTGGAGGTTTTTAACTCTAAAAATGCGCGATATCTATGTTTTGAAATAATGAGGTAAATTAATTACTGGATTTGTTTATGAATAATCATCCTCAATATCAACCACAATATCAGCCTCAAAAAAGTGCGAATGAGTATTTTGATTCTAGTCAGATGCATAACACTGGTGCTGAATGTCAAAACCTATACGTGAATGAAAACTATACTCCTAGTCATATGCATAACAATAATGCTCAGTCTCCAGTGAAACAGAGTCAAGAGGGTCAAACACAAAGCAGTGATTTCAACCCTGATTATGCTCCCGGTGGTAGGTATTACTCAATTAAAGTTCATGCAAGCAAGGCTGCTGTCGAATTCAAAGCAGATATAACAAGTAAAGGGGTTATTACTATTCGAATTGAGGCCGCTTCTGGAGCAAATAAAAGTTATGACTGGAAAAACAAGATTTCCATTCAGCTTACTCAGCTAGGTTTGATTGAATTTCTATGCGCATTTTTATTCATTAAGGAAAATATTGAGTTAAAGCATTACGGAGCTAAGAATGACAAATCATTAAAGGTTCAATACCAAGAAGGGAAATTGTTTGTGCAAGTGTCACAAAAAGGTAAAAAGCTTTGTGGAGTACCTACTCCTATCAATGAAGCAGTACGTATAGGTCAATTTGCACTGGACTCTTATTTGAAAAACTTCGACAACATTAGTGCTGAATTTGCTGTGCAGAATTTTAACCGAGCAGCTAGTTTGGGTCTTTGAGCGCTTGAAAATGGAGGTTGAAGATGATTTTACAAAATGACGATGCTCTAGAAATACCTCATGGTAATTCATCTGTTTGGCGGTATATGAGTACTTGGAAATTTGAACAGTTACTCATAAATTCCACTTTGTTTTTTCCAAACGCTAATGCACTCTCAGATCAATATGAAGTATCTATACCTGAAAGTGTTAAAAACAAAAAAAGAGATGACCTAATTAATGACGGTATTACAGGGAACAATCTTAAAGGTGAATTGGAAGCTTTTTTTTGGAACACCAATCCTAAGAAAAATTGTGTTTTTATCAACTGCTGGTCATTAACTCCACATAAGTCATACGCTTTATGGAAGATTTATCTTTCAGGTGAGGCGAATGGGGTTGCCGTTAAAACGTCAGTGAGCAAACTTAAACGCTCAGTGATCAACGGGCAAGACAGTAACCCAGAGCCATTTTATATGGGGAAAGTTAAATATAAAAAACACCTTTGCGATGATAGCCTATCAAGGCTATCACTAATAACAACGAAAAAACCATTTTATGATTTTGAAAAAGAGCTAAGGCTTTTCATATTGAATGATTCACCACCTGAGAAGAGCTTGGATCAAACTGTTAATTTCATTCAAGGTAAGAGTGTGAAGATTGATGTTAATGAGCTTATTCAAGAAGTGTACATTTCGCCATTTGCTTCGCAAGGTTACATAGATGAGGTAAAACAATTGCTTAAAAAGTATGGTTATTCAAAAGCTTTGATTAAAGAATCCGAAATACTTGATATGTAAAATTAGCTTTAATCCACTGCACTGTTCAACTTTAACAGTGCAGCCCCCATAACCAATATAGTACTGCCCCTTACTGCTCGATTAAAAGAGTTTCAACAACTTCTTCTGTCGTATTGCTTTTAATTTTTATTTTTTTAGCGTGTTTATTAAGTGACACGATTTCATCACAGAACCCTTCTGTTGGGTATAGAGTGTACTTGTAGTCTATAACTTTATCTTCATCGTCCTTTACAGCAGCGATATCATACTTCTCTAAAATGCCAGCATTAATAAGATCTTTCATAGTTGAAGTCATATTTCTGCGAATAGCAATTAAGCGATTTTCAGTAATGTCTTCTGACTCAATAGAGCCAAACTTAATCATTATTCTTACAAGCATGAAGTGATACGTCTTTTCGGGGCTGGCGTATCTAAACAATGTATAAAGTCTTGTTGTAAGCCAACTAGATAAGGTTCTCTTAAATTGTTGCGCCTGGTTAAAGTAATATCCTTTATAAGATACAGTTTCAATTTGCTGAGCCATATACTCATTAAGAAATACAATGCATCTCTGAGTGCTTGGCCCTTTTTTACCAGAAAAATGAATTGACCCCAGATAAGGCATTTTTGCTTCATTTGTTTCTACTTCACCATTTGAGTTGGTGCTGTAGTTAAAAGACAGTTGACTCCCAGACAGGATTAGTAGCGCTTCCTTTAAATCAGGATAAGATAATGATTGATTAACTGACTTAAGCTCTGCATTTAGTTCATTCATTTTAAAATGAATTGCGTAACGAGTGCCGCTTGCGTTATTAATCTTAGAAATATTGCCTTTTGTTGCAAGTGAAATAAGTGCCCTTTCTACCTTTTCTTCGCGGTCAGATGGCCAAGCAACATAGTCTGTTTCTTTACCTTTGATTACAGCTGGTGAGATTTGCAATTCACCAGTGTATTCAACACCATCCAACTTATCAGAAATAGAGCGAGAATTAACGAGCCTTTCTGGTGCTTGTCTAATTGGGTATATGGTAGTTTTAACTCTTACAAAACGAGACCATAAATCGTATAAAGGAAAGGTATTTGATAATGAATTAGATTTCAAACCTTCAAAATGCACATCAGTAAAGAGTTTCAGCTGCTCAACCTCAGCGGCTTCCTGAACTACTAGCCCTTTGGTGCTGATAGTCTCTGGCAAATTATTTATTGTAAGTTTGTTTTTGCTCATACCGATATTCCCGCATACTTGAATTTCAAATATATCAAATCGCTATATAAATAACACAGCAAAATGCACCATTATTAAAAAACTCTTTATAATCATAGCGATAATAGAGTGCAACTGCGATCTGACTACCTAATAAACCTATTAAAAATAACGTGTAATTGCGATCTGGTAGTTTGAGTAACAGTTTGAATAACGTGTAACTGCGATCTGAGTTCAAAACCTATCTATTTGATTAACGTGTAAATGCGATCTGAGGTGAAGATTTAGTTCAAAAATAACGTGTAAATACGATCTGGGATGAAAATTGAGGCCAAAAAATAACGTGTAAATGCGATCTGGGATGAAATTTGAGGCCATAGAATAACGTGTAAATGCGATCTGGGATGAAATTTGAAGTCATAAAATAACGTGTAAATGCGATCTGACACAAAAATTTAGCTCATAAAATAAAGTGTAAATGCGATCTGAGAAGCTACATAACTACTGAATAACGTGTAATTAGGGTCTGAGATTTATTTTCAGTTTATTATTTCATCAACTTACTTCTGTGTACCCGATGTGAACTTAAAACTATTGGTCAAAAATAAATCGGAAGAATTTGCTCAAAAAAGGACAGAGAAATTACAAAATAAAGTGTAAAACCGATCTGAAAAATAAAACGCATATATTTCAGTGTTTTACAGAATGGTACCACACACAAACAAAGGTAACGGGCGAAAAAAAACTTTTTTCAAATGAAAATTCACTAAATTTCTGTAGTATGGATTCAGCAGGGCTGTGAATAACCCACTAAAAAAAGGTGTAATTGCGATCTGAGAAGCGTGCAATTGCGATCTGGTACAGTAATTTGGCCTATTTTCAATCATTTCGAATAAAAATCAAACTGTGGTTGTGAATAAAATAAAGTGTAAATGCGATCTTGAGCAATGTCGTTGTGGATATTTTACAGGCAACCCTTTATAACCTGTTGATAATAATATCAATATGAGTACCAATAACGTGTAGCTGCGATCTAAGTAAGGTGTAATTGCGATCTAAATAACGTGTAATTGCGATCTCATTTATTTTTTATTAGCTATAAAAATCAATAAGTTAACAACACAATCCACAGCGCTAACCTAAAGATCTAACCTATATATTTAACCATCATTATCCTTAATATTTATTCTTAGCTCTCAACAAATCAAATTTAAAATGATATTTGGTATTTAAAAAGAGCTAAGCTCAATACCTTTAGCTAATAAGTTCTTTGCAAAATGCACGATGTAATTTAGCTGTCATTCTGTTGTAAAATAAACAATAGAAGGCATATTCATGAATTTTTCAATCTCACTCTCTACCGCAAAACATCTGTTTGTAGATGCTTGTGGTGTAGCAAATGGCTCAAAGTGCAATATATCTGCGCTGGATTATATTCACTTCTCATTACTTGGTGGCATAGCAGAAGTTCTAGGAACTGACACTCAATCGATTGTTAGGCAATCTTCACCAATTGATGCGTTTGAAGATTATGAGATTTGTATCGAAGCTAAAAAACTTAATACTGTTATAAGTAGCTTTACCGATGAAAGTAAGTCACTAAAATTTCAATTCGATGAAGATAAAGTAATTGTTAAACATGGTCGTTCTAGAGCTTCAATAGCTACAATGCCATGCGATAGCTACCCTATTCCCAAAATTGTAATTCCTAATGGCTTTCAATTTTCTTGTGATGCAGAATCATTTAAGTCTGCTATTTCTGGTATTTTTTATGCCAAGGCGAATAACGATGTAAGGCCGTTCCTAAATCATATTAACTTTTCTATAAATTCTCATCAGATGAAGCTATACACTAGTGATGGTCATAGATTGGCTACGGATATTGTTCAGTTAGAAAATTCTGTAGATGATTTGAAAGGTATCTTGCCATTTAAGCTTGCTGAAATGCTTCTCCAAGCACAGCCTGATGGTACTTTGGGCTTTTTCTTTGATGATAGCCACTTCTATTGCTCAACTGGAGGAACAGTATATGGCTCAAAGTTCGTTGCCACTGAGTTTACAGACGTAAGTGAGATTTTAAATACTGAGTTATTTCAATCCATTAAAATTGCTAAAAGTGAGTTGCTGGACTCTGTAAAACGAATTAAGGGCTTTGTTCAAAGTGCAAAAATTGCAAAGTTAACAATCTCATTAAAAGGGCAGGAGTTATTACTAAATGCAAATGCCGATAAAGGAAATGAAATTGACGATGTAGTAAATACTGAATTATTACAAGCAAATGTATCCGATGGTTATGAGCCTGTATTTACCTTAAACCCAAATTACCTGTTCGATGCTGTTAAAAGCATAAAATCAAACTCTGTTTGTATATCTTTCACTTCAAAAGCTCTCCTCAAAATCACTAACCCTGATAACGCCAACATCAACAGTGTGATCATGTCTATGCGCTAGTTTATCTAGCGCTATTTTTATCGTAAAAAATGCGCGTTTTGAACACCTTGATACCTTATTTCCAGTCAAGAGAAACAAATTAGGAAATCAGTTATGAATAATCAAAACAATGTAGAAGTACAAGTGCTAAAAACAGTTCAGTTAGTACCATTTGCATTAGGAAACTCACGTGAAAAAACTAATCGTGAGGCGCGTAAAAATTTAACCGAATCTATCAAGGAGGCTGGAGGGGTATTACAGCCAATTCTTGTTCGTCCAACAGCAAACGAGTCTAAGTTTGAAGTGGTAGCAGGTTTTGGTCGCTGGGAGGCGTGTATAGAGCTTGGTTTCGACGATATACCAGCACTTATAAAGCCAATGACTGACAATGAAGCGTATGAAGCTCAGTTAATTGAAAACCTAGTGCGAGATGATTTAACCATTGTTGATGAATCAAAGGCAGCGCAAAAATTTATTACGATGTATCAAGGTGATTATTCAGCCGCAGCCGAGCGATTAGGTTGGACTCAAAAAAAATTAAATGACCGTGTTCAGTTATTGCGTTGTTGTGATGATGTATTAAACGCATTAAACGAAAATAAAATTAAGATTGGTCACGCAACCATTTTATCGAGCTTTTCAGAGAAGTTACAAATCGGCACATTAGGTAACATCATCAATGAAAATTGGAGCGTTGAGTATCTAAAGCAACGTGCTGGAAAGGCTAAGAAGTATTTACATACAGCAAAATTTGACACCAAAGACTGTGCAGCCTGTCCTCATAACACTTCACACCAGATTGGTATGTTTGACTTTAACGTTAGTGATAAAGCAGCGTGTGCAAAGCTATCATGCTGGAATGTTAAAACCGATGAGTGGCTGAAAGAGCAAAAGAAGTTAGCGGAAGAAAAATACGGCACAGTAATATTATTAGTTGAATGTTCAAGCGCTGACAGGAATACAGTTTCTAGTGCCAGTATTGGTGAATCACAATACAACGAAGGTTGTGCATCTTGTGAATCGAATGTAGTGATTATGGATGATCGTTCTGGTCGTGAAGGTCAAACATTAGAGTCGCAATGTATTGACAAGGTTTGCTTTGCAAAATGTGTGAAAGCATTTAATGAACCAGATAATACTCAAGAAATTGAAGCTGAAACCAAAGCTAACTCTATAGAACCCTCGACTTCAAAAAGTGCGAGTATATCAACCAAAAAACCTCAACCAGTGGTACAAAAAACACCTAGTGCTGTTCTTGAGCTTGAAAAGAAGTTAATTCATCAAGAAGCTGAAAAAATATTTGCGAATGAAGCTTGGTACGTAAATGGTGTTGTGCTTGCCTCAATGGCTATTACGACAGGTTATAAGCCAGCATTTTTCAAAAAATCAGATAGTTTTAATGAAAACGTTTTGGCATGTAAACCAATTTCAAATGAGCAAATTCAAGAAGCTATAAATCAAGCCGTAACAGCGAGTGTTTCAACAACAAGCCTTAATGATTAGCGCTATGGCAACACTTGATAACGCAAAAGACATTATAACCGCAGCGTGGAATCCCTCTGAGGAAGTATTAAAAAACTATACAGGTGCGGGTATTAAAGGTCTGTGTGTTAGTGCTGGTTTTGATAAGGCATTTAATGATTGTGAAGCTAACAAATCAGCCAAGCATTCATTTTCTAAAATTGCTGCTAAATCAAAAGGTGACTTTATTAAAGCTATTCTCGCTTTTAATTTTGATTGGTCTTCTTTTGCGCCTGACACAATTTTCAAGCACTTAAAATAATTTCTCTCCCTTTGGGGTTTCTTAGGATGAAGTTGCCTTTTTTTTTCCCATGTTCTAATTAATTTACTTTTAAAAACGAGATATAAATATGATTCAGTCTATTGCAAACCTAATGAAGCAAGCAGGTGCAAAACAAGTACAGCTTTCAATAAAATTAACTGATAACGGCGCTCAAGTGGTATTGAACACTCAGTTATACCCATCTAACTCTCCTGAGCTTGAAGGTGCGATTGAAAAATTAAATGAGCGTGATAAGTCGGCGCAACTTAGGTTACGAACAGCGCTTTCTAAGCCACTTATTGCCAAAGGTGATATTGGCGAGCTAGATGTTAACTTCGCTGACTCCATTACTCAGTACACAGATTCGTTTGTAAGCGCTGCTGCAAGCTATAACTCACTTGTTGATGTCAAATCATCATTAGATGCTGCAACGTCCTCTGTCGGCGCTTCTGAGGGCTCTGTAACGAAAAAAAATGAACCAACTGTTGATGCAGAGCCAAACATCACAGTTGATGAAGGTTTTTCAGATTTTGATGATGAGCAAGCTGATTCGCTATAAGGGGTGTGACAATGCAATTTGAAAGTTTAGAGAATTTAGAGCGTAAATTTATTTTAGGTTCAATTGAGTTAGCAGATCCGATTCCTAGTGGTTCACTTGATGAAGTTGTTGAATTATTTTCTACGCAGTACCCGATGGTACGCTTTACACGTATTTATGAAAGTGACGGTATATTGTCTAGTTGTGGTCGGTATATGGAATACACAATCCAAATTCCGCCTGTAAAAACAAATGGATGATTTATGGTAAGCAATTTCGATAAGCGCCTTTTGGCGCTAGATGCGCAAATAGAAAAGATAAACTCAACAAAAAAAGGGGTCTCAGAAGAATGTTCATCTCACGTACAGAGGAAATTGGAGCTTGGTCGCTTACCCAAGCAGCCATGCCCTTACAAAGGGAAATGGTTACCCCCGCTCATGTAGCTCTTCCACATCAACAGCTGTACGGTGTTGTCCCTATGATAACGCCTCAAGCAAAAGAAAAAATAGATGAGCAAACCCTTTTAGCGGCAGGCCATTTAACAACCTTGGCAGATGACTGGAGTTCTTGGAAACCTTTTTTACAAGGGATTCAAAAGCATTCATTAGCCGATGAGTTGCTTGAAAGTGTTCTAACGAGTGAAGTGAATACAGTCAAGCAGGCTTTGGCACTTAAAGACCTACATGACTTAACTATTAACGCAATTGAATCTCAACTCAGTGATTACAAAGAGTTTTGGTTAAGTAAGCTCAAAGAGTTTGGGTTATCAACTAATGAACAAATTGCTGATTTTATGACTAGGACTGTAGAGCTAGGCATTGAATCTGTGTTCTTTGAGGCTTCTAAATATACCTATTATTCATCTCCAGATGCCTACTTGAAGTTTACGTATGGTCAAGGTCTGGCTGTGCTTGATATTGATTTAAAAGATAAGCCAAAGCCATTAAGAGATCTGACAGTGAATTTAATCAATGTTTTAGCCTGTATTGGTACTTATAATACATCGCTCGATTTGATGTACTCGCACAGTGTTGATCAGGAATTGATGGAATATGTACGAGATCTAAGTTCTGAAAGTCGTAATGCATTGAAAGAGTCTGTATTTGAGCTTGAAGATGAAGAATTGGCTTTGTTTCTTAATGAGCATCACTCAGGAGTGGCAGAAGAATTTATTGATATGTATGGTGATATTGATAGCCTGATATTTAGTTTAAAAGACTGTATAGAGTTTAACTTTGACCTTCATAATGACGGTTTATTTAATGATCTGTTTTTCTATGATGATTTGAAAACTAGTCTCAAAAATATTTTAGCTGTGTTACAGAATTGGTCTGATACACAAAACCCCCTTGTATCTCATCCACTCGCTTATAAATTGAAGGTCCTTAGTGAGCTATTACTTTCTCATTGCCAATATGATTTGGTTAATTATTTTGAAACTTGTTCTGATGTAATTGTTTCGGATTTACGTGTTATTAGTTTTGATTTAGCTAATGATACAGCGGCTTTAAATAACTTAAATCAATACTTCAATGAGACTTGTGAAAACGGCGAATTAAAAATTGACCTAACAGATGTCCGTTGTCTGGATGCATTAAAGCAAATGCGTATGGCTGATGTGTTAATAGGGGTTTTAGTTTCAAGTTAAGCGCGTTTATCATCGTTGGGTATTCTGTTTTTACCTTCTAAATTCGGAGATAAAAATGAATAATCATACACCACAGGTTGCTCTTGTATTTCATGGGCAATCTGCGAACAATATCTTTTGTGCAACAAAGCACATGATTGATAGTGATGGCATGAAGTTAGGTGAATACATTGATGTACCAGAATGTATAGAAATAATGCGCACACAACTCTCACCTAAAAAAATTGAAACTAAAACCGATGATTTAGAACTGCTGCCAAGCAATGTGATCTTAAATAACAGTAAAGCGCTGGTATGGCACAAACCTTCTCATAAAGGAATTTTTTGGTATAGAAGTCATAACGCCAAGACTGAATTTTCAATTATCTACCCTGCCCTTCTTTTTTGTTTGGAAAAAGGTAAACAAGGAGAACCTAATGGGTTAATTGTGTTTGCTTTGCCAAGTAATCAACGACCCAATGAAAATACGCATTTGTATCATGCGCCACTGATGAATATTTATTCGAATGGAGTTGTTTGCCAAGGAAATGCAACTTTACCCAAAAAGATCATATCAATTGCTGAATGCATGAATGATGTTGAGAAAACTGTACTGGCCTCAAACTTCACTCACGTAAACCACGAAAAGACCCTTAAAGCAAAGGAAGTTGTAACAACGCAAAATTTGCTCGCATTTTGGAGCGCTAAAGCCAACACAAAGAGCCTAAGCAATGCAAAAGTAAGAATGCGAGAGTTAAATCGATTTATGCGTTTGGGAGAGTTTTTAAGTTCGGCCTTGTGAATATTTCACATTCAAATTGATAGTGAATAATTCACATTGTATGTCCGGTCACATTAAAAGGGTTAAAAAATGAACACGTTTTCAATTCCATCAGAGTGGATTTCTAAACCATTAAATGTATTAGTTATTGGTGCGGGTGGTACAGGATCTGCGTTTTTATCAGAATGTTTTCAACTTGATTATTTATTGCGAAAGGTCACTAATCATCAAGTTCACTTAAACATCAGTGTGTATGACGATGATAAAGTGAGTGAATCAAATGTCGGTAGGCAAGGATTTTATCCTGTTGATGTTGGTATGTATAAAGCTGAAACGCTTGTTTCAAGATTTAATTTACATGGCAATTTGAGTTGGAAATATAAAAATGAGCGTTTACTGCCAGAGGTATTTGATTATAGAAACTATGACTTGGTGGTTACTTGTGTAGATAAAGCAAAGATTCGTGCTGATTTGGGGCGTTTTTTTGCTAATGATAATCGTGGTTCTCGTTATAATAAATCACTTATGTGGTTAGATTTGGGTAACGGACGCGCATCAGGTCAGATTATTTTAGGTCACGCTTACGAGCAAATTAATAAGCTACCCAATGTGTTTGATTTATACCCCCAATTAGAGAGTATTGTTGATGTTGACGAGGACTCTTGTAGCCACATAGAAGCTCTACGTAAACAAGAGTATGGAATTAACAAAAAGGTTGTACTGGAAGCAACAAGGCTTTTGTGGGAGTTATTAAGAAAGGGATCTATTTCGCATCATGGTTCTTATGTCGATTTAGAGAGTGCGACAGTAAAACCTTTAAAAATAGACCCTGTTTGCTGGCAAGTGCTAGGTTACAACTCTTAAGGTTAGTTATTTTCACCAGTTCGCATTGCCGCTAATTCCTTTGACGCTTCAAGCTTGGCGGCTTTCCCACCTCTCAATACATCAATAATGCACTTTGCAATGTATCCGCAGATTAAGGCTGGAGCGACAAGTCTAAATAAAATAATTAATGTTGCTGCATTAGCTATTAAATATAGGCTTGCACCAAAACAAATGAATAGCACGAACAAGATAAATTGGTATCCCACGTTCACCTGTTCATCAACAGTTCGTTTTGAATTACCGCTGCTAATTTTCACGATCATTTTGCTCAATGTAGAACTCATACAATATGCTCCTTAGTTAATATCCCCATCAAATTAGCACCTACTTATAGTTGGGCATGTCGAAAAAACTGCAAAATTAAACAATTTTTCATTGTTTAACCTTTGTTTAGTAATTTATTACCTGAATTTATCTTTTTTTTAAGTATTAGGTTGGGTTTGTTGATATAGAGTTAGTGTATTAATGCGAGGGGTTACTATGCTAGCTGACAATCGAGAAATTATTATTGAATCAGATGTGAGTGCGATACATCAGGCGGAATTTGATTTTAAAAGTTTCACATTTCATTTTCAGCCAATTTTCTGCCTTAAAACTAATAAGGTCGTTATGTATGAAGCTCTGTTAAGGTCGCGACAGTTTGCTAGTATTTCAATTGAAGAACTTGTTATAGATGTAATCTCTTCAGGTAAATCAGATCAGCTAACCTTGCTAACCCTTGAGGCTATAAGGCCATATGTAAGCGATCCGAAGTTTAATGACGTAAAGTTTACAGTGAATTTAGAACCTGCCCAAGTTGCTTCTGAGGGCTTTAAGCGATTGGTTAATTATTACTTTCGAAAATTCAAAATTGATATGACAAGAGTGATATTTGAAATTACTGAGCGCCCCTGTTCGCACAAGATGTTCAATGATGTTTTGGTGAACACCAATTCAATGACAGCAAATGGGTATCTATTTGCGATTGATGATTTTGGTACCGGTGTCTCTAATTTTGAAATGCTATGCGAGCTTGATGTGTACATGATAAAGCTTGATGGAAACTTTGGTATTAAGTCCCTGCATGATATTAACTGCCAGAAGGTTTTTAAATTCGTATCGACTTTCAACGAGTCTTTCGGATGTAAAGTCTGTGCTGAGGGCTTGGAGACTGAAGAACAAGTAGAATTAGCAAGAGGCCTTGGCTTTTGTTTTGGCCAAGGCTATGGGTTGGGAGTGCCAAAAGTATTAACGGGTATTGTGGAATAATTTAAATTATAAGTTTCGTAAAGTTTATCGCTGATTTACATTGTTGTTCGGTAAATTTACCAATATGACAATCATTAGGTTTAACTTCTAGGTAGTTAGCCAACTGTCTGTACACATCAACTCTTGCAAAACCATACTCTTTCCAAAGTACATCTATTATTTTGTGTGCTTTTTGTCTTGCGCTTCTAGTGCCGGCATTAGCCAGGGTTCCTTGAGGTAAGTTATCTCCTTTGTGCACTGCAACGTATGAATCACATCCTGATTTGTAGTTTTCACAAAGATATATTAAACCGTGATCTTTACCTTTGAATATGTGCTTTGATTCTGAAAGTGATGCTAACCCGGAACAGTATTCACATCGAACTTTGATGTCCACTGCAGCTCTTGAGTTTTTTCCCATCACAATATCTTCTAGAAAGTGGATGAAATACATTCGCATCGATTTTTCAGCTAAGTCAGTTAAGTAATTAGCTTTATGCTTCAGCTCCCCTATAAGTGCCAGAGATAGAGCTTCATGCCGGTGATCAGAGAGCAACTTGCTTAGTTCGTTTACATAGCTATACGTAGAAGCATCAACTATTCCAGACTTAGATAGTTGCTCTTGGACCAGTTTTTTTAGATCGACTTGGTTTAAATAAATCACAGCTTTGCCTTGTTTTAGTGTTTGTATGTCTTCCATTAAACCCTGGTTAAACAATTGCGCTGGAATTCAAAAAAAAACTCAATTTTCTCTATTTTAATCTCTGCCTCAATTTTTTAGCGTGAAATAATGAGTGACATAAGGAGGTGTAAATGAAACCAAAAAAATCAATACCAGTCTCCCAATTAGCCCTTTATTACTCAGATAGAGAATTATTTAGGAAAGCTAAAGGTGGTGCATTCGATAAAAAACTGGCTAAAAGAGGCACGCGAGAGCACGCCCGGGCAGGTAAAAGTTCAAATCTAATACGCGCTGTGTTTTTAACTATTATAGGTTTCATATGTTACTTATTATTCAAATTTTCCTATTTTTCTCTATCGTAGTGATCGTACTTATTGCAAAAGGGTATAGCGTCAAGAGAAAGCTACAAGTGCCTCTTTATTATCTATTTCTTGGTGGTGATGTTGGGGGGCGAAAACCAATAAAGGTAGAAAATAAGAATCTAGTCGGTATGCCAGATGCCCTATTCTTCAATCTATTAAAGCTTAGGTTTGTTGTATGTGAATTTAAGTCTCGAAACTATACTGGAGTAAATTTATATGAAAGAGCTCAAATTACATTGTATATGGGAATGCTGAACAAATGGTATCTACCTGCACCGCAAGGTATTGTTGCATATGGTAATGGTTTTGCTGTTCGAGTTAGGTTTAATAAATCATTGTTCAATGAAATTTGCGGTCTTCGAAAGCAGTGCTTAGTTGAATTGGGCAAGTTTTAACAACTCGCTTCATCTGCAATTTATCTGTGCGTACACATACATATACGTGTACGCACAGAGGTGATTACCCCCTTCCCTTCTCTTTATTTGCAAGCCCTAGAGCTTCTTTAATTGAATAACCTTGAGACTTAAACTTGTCTACTAACTCCCTGTCATCTGGATCTGTTGAGTAAACTAGTTGGGTTTCTTTATCTACAAAAAGCTTAACAATTTCCCTCGATTGCCCGTATCTCACTAAGATTTCTGAGTAATGGCCCTTATCAGTATGAACGCTTTTCATTAAATCATAGTCTTGATCTGTACCATCATACGCTTTTAACTCTTTGAGTTTATCAACGGCTTCCGGTTCCTGGGCCAACATAAACTTCCATGGACTATTGTTAACAATGGCCATCCCTGCTTGGCTTTGGTAAGCATCAAGTAAGCTCTGTGTGATACAAATGCCAGCTGCACGTGTTTTCCTGAATCGACGCCAACCTGTTTCAAGGAATTCGGCTAGATAATTGATTTTACCCGGTTTGTCTTTAAGGTATTCCCAAGCTTCATCGAGAATGAAAAGTTTTCTTTGTTTGTTGCCTGATAAAAACATTGCATGTTGAGCTGCGTTGATAAGGCTCATCAGAACACATTGTGATAAGTGAGGTTGCGAGGATAGTTCATCCATCTCACAAACGATTAATCGTGATTTGAAGTTTATTGGTGGGTATTTCTTACCAAAAAAGTCTCCAAAAATTCCGCCTTCACACCATGGTTTTAGTTGGCGCCCTATCCTCTTTATTTCAACATCTTGGTGCTTTTCACACAGCTCAGAAAAGTCTGTGATTGATGAATCTTTCCCTTTAAGGTTCCAAAGCTCAGTGAGTACTGTAAGCATTTCTGTAGATTGGTAGTCACTTAAATCACCTGATTCTGACGCCATTGCTTTCAGCAAGGAATGAACCATGGCTGCTTGACCTTCTTTGCCATAAAAGTCATCAATATTTGCAAATGGATCAAGCGAAAACTTCATGTTCTCATTGAAGTCAATGAATTGAGCATTCTTATACTGGCTTGCTAAGTTTTCATATGAGCGACCTTTGTCAATAACAAACACTTGAGCGCCGTCAGTATCGCTGCCCACATCAAGCCTGCTTTTAACACCAGAGCCTAGATATGAAGTGATTAGCTTATTATTGAAAAATGACTTACCAGCTCCAGAGCGAGCGCAAATAAGTGCATTAAAGGAGCCATCTGTTTCAAATATGTCTAAACCGAATATTTGCCCAAAGCGCGTGACAAACTCTAGAATTGGCCGTGAAGTGTTTCCTTTCCAACTCGCGCTATGTGGTAATAAAAATACAGCCCCTTTTGCCGTCCATTCATCAAACCGGTCTGATAATTTTATATATTCATCATCAAGTCCAAGAGGTAAAGCGTTTAAGAAAGTGCTAGGCGCCAAAATTGTTTCTATGTTGAACTTATACTCTTTACGTTTGAAGAATGCCTGCAATTTCCTAGTCGCCGTGAATGTTTCTTTCTTACTTTCACCAAGGATTATTAAATTAAGGCTAATTTTACATAATCTGGAGTTTTTCAGTTCATCTTCGATTGCAAAGTAGTCTTGTGCCTGGTCTTTTAAGGTTGAAACCCACTCCAGCATTTTTCCTTTTGCTTGTTTTTTTAGCCATTTGTTACGGCGATCAAATTCTTCATTTGCCGAATGAATACTTGGTAACTGCACGTTAAGTGTCATTAAATATGGGTTCCAAGCAACCGTACGCTTGCCAAAACGCCAATCACCTAGCAGGTTTATAATATCACCGTAGTTTAAGTAATCGGGTGTTTGCTTGAGGGTCATGACTGAAGCAAATCCATTTGATTTCTCATCTAAAGATGAAAATTCTAGACCATATTCATCACGGTTAATTATTCCGCCCTGCTCTAATATTTGCGCACCCAGTGGGACAAGTTTGTTGATTTCTACTTTATCTCGCCAAAGCGCATTAGGTGAATGATTGAAGAAAGTCTGCATTCTTGAAAGCCATTCTTCATCATTTAAAATCAATGGGGCTAAGCCTAACCCTTCGAATATTGAATATGTTCTATCTTTTATCTCTAGGAACTCTTTGAGCTCTTTATCGGAAGGGATAAAGTTTTTAACTGGGATTTTTACTGTGATCCAATGTTCAAAATCTCTTGGCCGGATACCTGATTTTTTATCAAGAGACTCTTTTCTTGCTTTAGAGTAATAATTAATTACTGATTCGCTCATTGCATCAGCAAGCTCACCGTCTTCACCACCAATTCGCTTCCCTCGTAGTTGCCTGTAACCATTTAGAAAGCCATCTATTCGTGGTAAAGCAGCTAGGCTTAGTTGAATTAATGTGTTGTGAGGAAACTCATCAGATAGAAAGCCTTCGTAGGCTGTTCTTATTTCGTTGTTTACCCCGTTAGTTGGTTGGCAGGCGATAACAAATCCAATGTAACCGCCTTCCATTAAGAACATTTGATATTCTTTAATATATTCCATTACACAGTTTAATTCTGCGGCTTTATTACCTCCGAGAAGCTTTTGTTGATCTTCAATGGTGCTTCGCCAAAGGGGGCCAGCAAAATTCTGCTGGGTTTCTTCGATATCTGGATTCAATATCTTTTCGATAGCTTCTTGGATTTTATTCAGCATGCTATACACCTATTTTACTTATTAGCCTCAGGCTGAGGTCTAGAAATGCTCAACGGATCGATACCTTTGGCCATAGTTTCTTTTCTTTGGCTTGTTACTTTGCTTTTCTTTATTGTTTGAAATGGTAATACTCGACTTGGGCGCATTTGAGCTTGATGGCCTGTTACCCAGCGTCTTGGTTGTAATTCAATATAAACGAAGCCTGGAATATTCAAATCTCCAGACTTATCTTCCCAAGCAGCAACATAAATACGCATTGCTTTAGCTTCTTCTAGAACAGCGAGAGGCTCTGGCGCGATATCATTTGGAACGTAATTGAAAGTTCTTAAGTCATCTAACTTATCTAACTCATCGTGTGATTGTTTCGAATATGACATTGTGTCATTGCTAGCGATACCAACAATGTTGGCTTTGTCATAATCCTGTGCGTTTTGTCTTCGCAAACTTCTTGGTTCATATACGTATGTGATGTCTTCCCCTTCACTATTAACGTAAATGACTTTTTGGTTTCCTTCTGAATTTGACTTTTTTTCACCTTCGTTTTTTGCATATTCTGAAGTCATCATGTGCTCAAGGTGGTCTTGATTGTTGGTTAACTCATAAACCTCCATCGGCCCTTTACAGAGACCAAGTTCCGGTTTACCTGCACATGAAAACTCCTCTTCACCAATCGTAAATGCTGAACACCCAGAAAATAATGAGGCTATGGCTAGAATTGAGCTGATTTTAAAGATTTCTTTCATTGCTAGTTACTCCATCTCAAGCCATGCATCAAAATCGCTTGGTAGCCCATTAAAGGTTAAACCATCTTCACGAACTAGGAATGGGGTTCCTCTAGCCTCAAGCAATCCCATAACGATAGGTGCTTTTTGAACAGCCTTTGCATCGCAGTCTTCTCTCATTTCTGTTGCTAGTTTTGTCTTGTTCATAAGGTCGATGACAGCTTTAGATTTATCAACAGCGCAATTTAGGCGTTTGGACTCTAGTAAAGATTGGCTGCCCAGCATCGCTGTTAGTACAAAGTCAACATTGTACTTTTCTGGAGATTGCTGAATTTTATTGAACAGGGCGTGGCAGTATCCGCAATTAGGGTCAACGAATATTGTTGCTTGCTTGGGTATGTCTTGGTTACCAAATGATAGTGTTGCAAGCTCATCTAGTTTTACGCCCATTTTTTCAAGAGGGACACGGTGAGCATTTCTTGCTTCGCTCAATTCATCAATAGTTCGCCTAAACCATGTATCAATTAACTGCCCTTGAAATACAAAGCGGCCATTCTTAGATACAAAATATGTTTGTCCTGATTTAGTCTTAACCAGCATTAAGTTTTCAACAGGGAGTTCTTGAATACCTTCGATATCACCTTTTTGAGAAAGAGTTTGTTTTAATTCTTTCGGATTAATTGATTTCGCCATTGAAGATACGCTTAAAAGACTTACAGTTGCTGATAGGCCAATAGCTGTAATTTTTTTCTTTAGTGACATTGTGACTTACTCTTTAAATTGACATACATGTCATTGTAATCTTGGCTATAGAGTGAAAAGGGGAGATTAATTACTGATTTTTGCTTTTTTTCATGGGTTTGGACAAAACAGAGTTTTACTAACTCGATGGTTGATATGCTTGTTTAATCAACAAATTAAGATGAATTTAGGATACTCAAAGCTCTAAATACTTAGTTTTAGGCATGATAAAGCCTTAGGTTGGTAAAATACTGATCTAAGGTTAAGGTTGATATATACCAACCTTAACGAATAAAGTTTGTCACATATCAAGACTTCACAATGACATGGTGTTGTCGAAATGAAACATCTTCGTAATCTTCCTCATCGAATGCATCACACCATGAATTTATGTGCTCACTTGTAATAGGCTCTTGTAAAAAACCACTTTCCAAAACTAATGGTAAGCTTCTATGGGCTATTCGTTGCTTTATACAGCGTTCAATTGATAGATCGATGGTAATGATAGTGAGCTTTTCATTTTCACTATTCCAGATTTCCGTTTAGTAAAGGTTTTCTGTACTTAACTACCAGAATTAAATGAAGTGCAATTAAATATTTGCAGTGAGATTTAGTTTCATATTCCAACTTGATAACTCGACCTTATACAGTAGTCTATACAGTGTATGAAAAAGACGCTCAGATACAACTACAGGCTAAATCCTACGCCAGAGCAAGAAGCTAAGCTTATTGAGTTTGGTGCGACAGCGCGTGGCATTTGGAATCTGTTGTTGTCTGAAAATATGCGTCGATATGAGTACGATAAGACGTTCTTGTTTTACAAAGAAATGGCCTCGCTTCTTAAGGAATTAAAGCCTTTCGAAGAGTTTGCGTGGATTAAATCTTTTGATTCAGCAGCGGCTCAGCAGGTTRCTCGCGATTTAGAAACKGCTGTTAAGAATGCTTTTTCAAAGGTTCGTTTGCAGCGCTTTCCAAAGCATAAAGTCTCATACAAAAAGAAAAAACTTCACAACGACTCGTTTCGAGCCGTCAATAATTCCAATTGCATTCGAATCGAAAATGGCGCTATYAGTATTCCGAARGTCGGCAAAGTGCCAATCGTTCTGCATCGTGAGCTAGTGRGCAAAATTAAGACCGTCACTGTTCAATATCGTCACGGAAAATGGGAATGCAGTATCACTCAGGAAGTGGAATGCAAAACGGCTAAACAAGTTTTGGAAACGATCACTGGCTTTGACATCAACTCAAAGCAAACGGTGGTTGGTTCGAACGGTTTCGTGGCCGACAAYCCGAAGTTTTTAAAGCAAGCAATAGAGAAGTTAAATCAATTGCAACGCCAGCTTGCACGTCGAACCATAGGTTCAAATCGCTGGCAAAAAACAAAACAACGCATCAATAAATTACATGGAAAAATCTCAAGGCAAAGGCTGGACTTTGCGCACAAAACTTCACGACAGATAACCAATGAAAATGATATTTTAGTGTTCGAAGATTTAAACGTAAAAGCGATGCAAAAGTTCAATGGTAGTATGGTTGCAGATAACGTGATGGGTTTGATCACTCAGCTTTCAAAGTATAAAGCTGAGCTAGAAGGCAAGCTCTATCATGAAATAGGTCGTTTTGAAAAATCCACTGGAATTTGTTCGGAGTGCAGGCAACGCCATGTTTTAACATTGAATGATAGGCGTTTTACTTGTACGGCTTGCGGAGCGTATCAAAGCCGCGATCTAGCTGCAGCTAGAAGCATAGCTAGTACAGGTGAATTAGATATAATTGCGGCTGGAATCGTCGCAAGGGTAACACCCGCATCTCAGCAGAAACAATCTGTTAAAACGAAAGTCTTCGAATTATCGAAGTTGGATTTTGGATCTGAGAAAAAAGAAGCAGCCTAGCTGTTAAGCTAGACTGTAGAAGCCCTGTGATCAGAGTGAACCGATGTCGCTGGGTAGTTCACGCTGTGCTCCAGCGAGTGACATCCGACTACCTTCCCTCTTATTCAATGGTGCTTTAGGGAGGGCTTTTATCCTCTCTGAAAGAGGAGATAATTCTAAAGGCTCAGCACTCGGTTCAGGCATGACACTACCCTCAGGCAACATTATTAAGGCTCCAGCGGACTCAATACCTGACACTTCTAGTAATGCAAATGAATCGGAGTGGTCAACTTGCGCATCTTTTGCTAATAATTTGCGCGCGTTTTCTTCGGGTAAAAGATTATCAAAAAAGCTCTGAACAGGACGTTTAGTACCTGTATCTAATGTCATTTCATTTTGAATTGGTATATCCGGTGACAAGGAAATGTTTTTATCTGAGTTAACCCACTCTTGTGCATATTCAAAAGCACAAAAGCCATTCACATCTTTTAACTCACCCATTTTTTTTGCACTTACAAATACTGTGAGCGATCTATTCATTATCAAGTATCTCATTAATGCGCTTGATTAGTTTACTTTGTGCTGAAGCATCTGATGGAGGCAGCGCGAAGTCTATTTTCATTTCAATACCAAGTGACTCCATCAAATCAAATAACCTGCTTACGGACAATGAACCTCTCCCCTTTTCAAAGTCACCTACCGTATTGATACTATTGCCCGAAAACTCTCCAATTGTTTTTTGGTCTAATCCTTGGCTTTTTCTAACAGAAGATAATAATTTACCTAATTGCTTTGCTGAACTAACAGATATTTCCATTTTTAGCTCCAAAATTCACAGATATTTGTGAATAATAGAGAAATATAATCAATAGGGCAATAAATTCACAATATAATGTGAAAAATGCAATTCATATAGATACTGCAAATTGACTAGATAGACTCACAAGGAATAGAATATTAATAGGTACAATTTAGGAAGGAACTTAAAAAGGATTTTTATGTATGACCAAAATTAAAATCAATAAAGTTAGAAGTTTATCCCATCTAATGGTTTTATTGCTTATTACCTTTGCATTGATGCAAATTTCAACATCATTAACAATATTTACCACAATTCTTGTTTTAATCTATTTGGCGCTCATTCTTTCCTCAACAGTTAAAGCTTATTCTCAAGGAATTTATTTTAAAACTTTCAATACAGAAAATTTCTATTCAGCAGAAGATATTAAAGAAGGTGCAATTCCATTTCTTCTATATTACTGGGATACCAAAAATAGCTCATTAAAGTCATTATACAAATGAAGCTAAAGTGCATAAATTATGAATCCCCCCAAGGATGAAAGTAATCAGTTCTTACACCCGTTCTTTTCACAAGTGATTTTACTATGAGTGTTAGTCAATGTGTTGGGTTTCCTCGGTATTGGAAAAACGTTTTAGGTTGTCATCTGCGTTAAGTGAATTCGGCATAAATTTTTAGGGACTAACGCCGCATTAAGATGCTTAATGCAACGCCACCACTTTACCTATACGACTCAAACTAAAAATATTGGCTAAAAACTCCAAATTCAGTAGTGCAGAACTCGCTTGAATGTACGCCAAATACTAATGTCACGGATAAGAAAATTTAGAGCCGGAAATTACCGGTTTTAAACGTTATTGAAACAAGGTTAGCGTTATTGCTACTGAATTACTTATGAGGTTTGGATTAGTTAGTGGAGGCGCTTCAAGTATGATTAGCGAGCTATACTTTTTGAAAGTAAATAGGGCTCTAAAGCCTAAGGGGTTGATGTATGCATAACAAATTTAGCTTCTAAATTGTTTAGTAGCTCAAAAGTGTTGATATAAGATACTTTGAAGTGCTCACAAATGTTTGGGATTAAGATTTTTCTCTTGATTTTTTTGTCGAGCTTTTCGTGGGTAACTATCACTGATCCAGTTGTTATAGCTTTAGCAATTAACCAAGGGTCAGCCCCTCTCAGAAACTCTTCATGTGTTCCGTCTTTCATCTCGGTTAGAGACATTACATAATTCACCACATTTGCGAAGGCAAGTTGGGTTGCTTCATCATCATTAGATTCAAACAAACCTGGATGTTCTTTAGCCCATATCGCTAGTTCATCATTACCGTTAATCAGCTCTTTCTTTATGAATTCGATACTTGAAACGCCGCAATGCTTGTTTGATTGCAATAACCACTGCCAATAGCCCGGACAAATTGTCATCGAATAGTACCGATTTTTCGCTTCAATAAATGTATTTGCATCTAGCAGGTAATTCATAAGGCAAGTTTGCTCGCGTACGTTTTAATTTTATTAGGTTGAATTCCCAATAAGCTCCCTGCATCCCGAAGTAGAATCCGCCCACTCATAGCTTCTGCAACAACTGCACTAGAAAATAAAGCACTGTTACGGGCACCCGCAGTAATGTTAAAGTCTCCTCCGCTGCTTTTTTTGCGTCTGAACGCTTTCATTTCACGTTGGTAAAATTCTCTATAAGTATCGGAGTCTATAGCGTTACAGTCGAAAGCCCGTTTAGCCACAACGAGTTTACTAACGTGAAATCTAGAACTAATTGCTACAACATTATTTAGTAGGCTAACTAGAGGGTTCCACATTTCATGGAATTCTTTCTCAGGGACTAAAAATTCGCCAGCTACAGCATTGCAGAACTTTTCTTCTTCAGCATGTTCGTTGCCAAGATCAGAAACCCCACTACTGCCTATCCAAAGATGAGCTAACTCATGAATAAGCGTAAAAAGTCTTGCGGCTGGCGCGTCAGAGCTATTGATGAATATTACAGGCGCTAATTTGTCGGAGATGGCAAAGCCTCGAAACTCACTAACTTCGAGCTTTCTTCTGGTGTTATTACCTACAATGCCACTTCTCATAACAAGAATGCGAGAGTTTTCAGCAGCGTTGATTAGTTGACGTTGATAGTCTTCCCAAGAGCCTTTTTGAGGCAGTGGAACTCCTAATTCACCTCTTATGTCTTGTGCAACATCATAAACAGTATTTTTTGTATTAAAGCGACCGACAAACGGCAATTCCTCTTCGCCAATTTGTCGCAAATACTCTTTGTACCACTGTTGTTTATACATTACCTGCTTAATGATGTCTCTCATTTCAACTGATACTTCATCACGATGCTTGTTACCTATAGTTCTGAGATCAGGTATAGGTAGCTCTTCTTTAGGAGGGTTAACTAAAAATAGGTAACCAAAAGGAATATTAGTGGCGCTTGCAATTTTCTGGGCTTGAACAAATGTAGGCTTAGATGTTCCAGCCTCCCATTCAACTACGCGTTCAACCTTTTTAATCCCTAATTTTTGAGCAAAATCCTCCTTGCTTAAGCCGGCTCGTTGCCGTGCCCAAGTTACAATTTGGGGATTAATTAATGCTTGCGTTGCCATGATCTCTACTACTTAATTTATTGTAACCACAATACATATTATAGGCGGCATTGTACATAACTTGTTATATTAGTCGCTAGCGGAATTGCCTCGGATAGTGCGAAAGCTAGATTCTTAATGTAAGCATGCCCAACTGAATTGCACACATAATTAGAAAATGCATGGTGAATGAGGGTTTAGTGAAGTGCCTTATCAATAAATCGAAACATGGAGAAGGGCATAAAATAAGTTACGGCCTAAGGATGGATTTGTCTTAAACGTACGGTCGTAACATCGCTATTACACGACAGCCTTGTAGTTGATTGATTTGTAGCAGTCTTTAATAGAAACGAATGTAGATCGCTATACGTTGCTTTGTTAGGGCTGTTGGATAACTGAATATATAAGCCAAAACAACCAAGCGAAACTTGTGACTCTTGAAATTGTGGAGTGTCCTTTGCGAAGAGTATACCAAGCAAAGATGTACGGCAGGAAAAAAATTCCCATACCAAGCAAAAAGCGAACTTTTCGTACATCAGTGTCAATTTGTGGTGGTAAGCTACTCTTAAGGTTTACGTGCTTAGAAGTCCCATCGGGTTTATAAACCACCTGGGCGTGAGAGATTCCGCTACCGGGTATACCTCCTGTAGCACGAATACCTTTCTCACTCGCATTCAGAGTTAAACCTTTACCTCCCAAAGAAAGACTACTAATCCCTTTTTTACCTATATTAACCCGTACACCTTTTCCAACTTTTATACTCTTTCGAAACCCCATGCACGCAATCTCCTTTGTGCCTTAACACCTTTATCAGAGGACACTCTCCAGATTTAGCGTGAAAACGTCCTTATATGCTCTTACATTAATAGCAAATAGTGTAAGTTATTACCATATAACAATTAATAAAGGTTAGGGAATCACTAACAGCATTTTGAATTCAGCCGACATACTACAATAGGATATAACTAATTAAAGTATTTATTATCTTCTCTCAGGTAATGAAGGTTTTAAAGTGGCCTAAAAAATATCTGAGGCTTACACTACTTGTTGCTATTACACATCGATCACATTATGACTCAATGTAACCACTTCTAGCGATGGAAATTCAAATTTGCAGGAGAATAATTAATGATTTTGTCTTTAAGTAAGAAGCTTTATTCTGAATTAGTTTTTAGAAAAGCACTCTACTGGTTAAAGTCAGAGTACCAATGGACAATGGAAGAGAATGAGGGCGAATGGCTGATTAAGCTTAATTGCAGCCAAGAAGATTTTGTTAATTGTAATTATGAATTACATAAGTTGCTAAATGATTATTCGTTAAGAGAAAAAATTGACTCGCAGACTGATGATTTAAAATTAGCAATCATCAGGAAAGCATTAAAGGATTTGAGTAAGGAATGACTAATTACAAAAGTTTACCTATTAAATTTAGGGAATTAAAAGATGGAAGGACAGTTATTTCAAATTTGGCTAACACTTACCATGTTCTTGATAATATACAATCGTTGAGAGATGCTTTTGAACTCGGTCAATGCACAGATAAAAATTTACTCAATGAATTGGAACAAAAGCTATTTATTACTTCTGATGCAGATTTTGAGAGTAAGGTACATTTAACCACTTCAGCTTTCAGCAAAAGAATTAATAAAGACCTAACCTCTCCTCGACTCATTATGATCGTACCGACTTTGCGTTGTGATCATCATTGCTCATATTGCCAAGTGAGTAGAGTTAATGCAGATCTAAGTGGTTTTGATTTGCAATCTTCTCAAATCCCATCACTTATAAACTACATAACGAAAATAGAAAAGCCTCCTTACAAAATTGAGTTTCAGGGAGGAGAACCGTTACTTGCATTTGATTTTATTCAAACCTTTTATGAACAGTTTGAAATTGAAGTGGGAAAAGAAAACTTTAATATTGTTATCGCAACAAGCTTATCGCTAATTGATGAATCGATAATCAATTGGTGTAGAGGTAAAAATGTTGGCTTCTCAACGAGTATAGATGCAGGCAAAAAAGCGCATAACAAACATAGAAAACTAATAACAAAAGATTCCTTTGAGTTAGTTCAAAAGAATATAAATTGGATACACCATGAGCTAGGCAGAGAAAAGATCGGAACTGTTACAACCGTAACAAGAGATGGTCTGGAGGGCTATGACGAATTAGTCGATACTCACTTGGCTCTAGGGCTGATAGGAATGTTTGTGAGACCAGTTAGTTCATATGGTTTTGCAGAAGAAAAACAAGCTAAAGACATTTCGATCATTGATTTTATGGTTTTTTATAAAAAGCTTATTAGTCGAATTCTAAATGAAAACCTTTCGGGTACGCCTTTAATCGAACATTTTTTGCTGATTCATTATAAGCGGCTATTAAATTCACCGTCTGCTGCGTATATTGACCTCATGGCTCCAGCTGGTTACCTAAAAAACAGTATTTTAATTGATTACACCGGAAATGTGTTTGGTTCAGATGAAGCCAGAATGGTCTATCGAAAATATGGAGCAGACGAATTAATTATAGGGCATATTAATAATACTGAATTAAACCTAGAACACTCAACTCAACTTCTTGCTCATTCATTCAATTTTGATGTTCCGGGTTGCTCTGATTGTGTTTACCAAGGCAGTTGTGGTTCCGATCCTATTTATCACTTGCAAGATTTTGGAGAGCCTATTGGAGATAAAAGCTATTCCAGGTTTTGTGAACTTCACAAAAGTATCTTTGATTTTATTTTTGAACTTATCCGAGATCAGAAATATAAAAATGTATTAGATGGGTGGTTAAATGACTGAAGTAGCAAGACCTGATTCATTCTACGTTGAAGAACTTGATGGTGTATTTGGCCCCATTCAAATATTGAAATATCGAGATGCCATTAAAGAAACATCTCCTTTACCTAAATTATTGATATGTGAATCGAAAACTCCAGATTCAACAATAAAAACAATCAGGAATCCACTCTTAGATAAATGGACTAATCATGGAGACATAGGACTTCTGAACGGACGAGGGCAAGTTCGAGTAGTCCTTTGCTGCAGTGCGAATGCAAATACCCTATTAGTTACTGAGCGCTGCGATAATCTTTGCTTATTTTGCTCGCAGCCACCAAGAGACGTCGATGATACTGTACTTTTTGCATATGCTGCTCAGTCCATTGTCTCATTTGGGAGCTCTGATGTAATTGGAATTTCTGGCGGGGAACCATTACTTGATAAAAAAGCTATACTCAACTTCTTCAAGATTCTCAATGAATTTAATGACAAAACACCACTACATATATTGTCGAATGGTAGAGCATTCAAAGATATTAACTTCACAGAAAACTTTAAAGAAGCTGCATTAAAACGAAAAATAGAAATTGGAATCCCCTTATACTCTGCATCTAGTCGCACTCACGATTATTTGGTAAATAGTAAGGGAGCATGGAATGATACGATAAAGGGATTGATTAATGCAGGAAACAAAGGTATACCAATTGAATTAAGGGTCATACCTACAAAGGCTAATTTCAATGAATTGTCTTCAATAGTAGAAATGGCATTAACATGTTTCAACTCAATCACTCGTGTTTCAATAATGAACCTAGAGCAAACGGGATGGGCTAAAAAAAACTGGAAAAATCTGTATTTAAAGCCAGAATTTTATCATGACGAACTGCAAAAAACTTGTCTTCTAGGTAACAGGTTTGGGGTTGAAATTTCTTTGTTTAATTATCCTCTATGCCATATCCCTGAAGAACTTTATAAATTTGCGAAGAAATCAATAAGTGACTGGAAAAATACGTTTCCACCTGAATGTGAGTATTGTACGATTAAGTCAGATTGCGGAGGCTTTTTTTCTTCAATAAAACATATGGAAGTAACGCCAAAAGGGAGAATACTGTGAGAAAAATAAAAAATTTAGTTGGTCTATTTAGTGGTTTCGCCGCTATCACTGCAAATGCTAGCAATGATATTGTTTCTTCTGACGAGGGCAAAAAAAAGTTTCAATTTATTGATGATGTCGAAAGCGCACCTTTAAATACAGGTGAAATGCCAATTTTTTTGGCAGGGCACAGAAGTCATTCATCTCACGCTAGTCATTCTTCTCATCGCTCATCATCTGGTGGCACTTACACGCCTAGAACGACACCTACTCCAGCGCCTCGAACTGCTCCTGTAAGCTCTCCATCAGATCCTTTGGGGCAACCATCAAGACCTAAATCAACTATCCCAGCTGCCGAGGAATCTAATTTTCAAAAGGTCATGTCGGATGCAGAAAAAAGAAAAAATATCATTCTAAGAGTACAGTTAACACTTCAAGCATTAGATTTCTATCACGGGAAGTTAGATGGAATTATGGGGCCTGAAACGAGAAAAGCCGTAAATAAATATAGACTATCTGTTGGGCAAACTGCTAAAGAGAAGCTCGATATTGAAGTTCTCAATTCGCTAGGAATTTTAGTGCAATGAAAGCACTAAATATAACATTTAAACTCTGCGTAATAATTTTTGTCCTTGGCTATGTATTTAAAGAGTATTTAATTCCTGAATACACCTTCTATAAAAACAAGTCTGAGTATATGAAATTAACGTTGAAATGTGCTCATGCAATGGATAGTAATTGGTATATAGAGCAACAGCAAAATGATGCATTAAAAAAGTCTAGCGAATTACAACTTCTTGATTGCCATGACTATGACAAGCTTCGAAAGCTAATGTTATCAAATGGAATTTCAGAATATAGATTATCGGCCTTAGGGTTAGTGGCTTTAGAAATACACCAGAAACCAGCGGAAGAACTAGCTAAACATCATAAATTCAGGGAGAGATAATGAAGTGGTTAACTTGTTTATTGATACTAGCTTCGTTAGGTGCCAATGCTTCTGATATTGACTTTAAGTTAAAGAAAGTTATTGAAATATATGGCTTAACGGGCTTCGATTGTAATGCTGTTCAAAACAATAACAAAGATCTGACTGCATTAGGTGAAGCTCTTTTCGAAAGTAAACTATTAAGCGGTGGTAATGACACATCTTGCTCTACATGCCATTTAAAAGATCTAAATAGGGTCGATGGGTTGCCGTTATCCGTAGGTGTTGGCGGGAGTGGCGAAGGTGAAGAACGTTTAAAAGATGGTAAAGGGATAATTGTTCCAAGAAATTCATTTACCTTAGTTGGAAGAGGCCACAAAGACTTTAAAACCTATTTTTGGGATGGAAAAGTTGAGCAAGAACAAGGCAGACTTGTATCAATAATCGGTGATGATGTATCAAAGGGTTTTGATTCGCCTTTAGCTTTGGCTGCTGTTTTGCCTGTTTTGGCTAGAGACGAATTCTTGGGATTGTTGAGCGAAAGTACAAGTAATGAGATGGTTTCAATTGATGATTCATATTATGAAGAACGTTATAAGCACGCATCGAAATTTCTAAATAGGAAAATATTAAATTCACAAGGTCAGGATTGGGAAGAGTTAAAAACTAAATTTGTAGAAAGTGGCATTGAAATTGAAAAAATTCAATTATCAGACATAGGTAATGCAATAAGCTCCTTTCTTGTTAATAAAGAAAATTGCATTCAAAATAATTGGAGCAAGTACATCAAGGGAGATACCAATGCTTTAAATACTGCTCAGAAACAAGGTGCCTTTCTTTTCTACGGAAAAGGTCGATGTGCTTCCTGTCATAGCGGTGACCTTTTAAGTGATTTTAAGTTCCACTCAATTGCAACCCCTCAGGGGCAGTTTGGTGTTAGTGTTGATGGGCAAGACCTAGGACGCTCTGAAATATCGTTAAAATATGGAGACCGATTCAAATTTAAGACGCCATCATTGTTGGATGTATCGAGTACAAAGCCATACGGACATAATGGAATATTTAACTCTTTGGATGAAGTGGTACTATTTCATTTGAATCCAATTCCATTCTTTAAAGATCGAGATATGTCAAAAGATGAGTTGTACAACTATGGCCGTATATTAGCAAGTAGGTCTGAGTTATTGTCATACATTGAAATTTTTGACGAAGAGGAATTTCAAAATTTACTAGAATTTTTGAAAACTCTATAGATGAATAAAATTATATTAGCTGTTGTTGTATTTGCTTTCTTTTATACTAGTATAGCTAGTTCTAAACTAGATGATCATCAATGGTTGCTAGAGTTCATAGAAAAAAATGAAATAGTTCCAATACGGAATGAACCTAAACTATTAGATGCTCAGTATAATTTGGGGCAAGCATTATTTTTTGAAAAGCTATTGAGTACAAATAAAGACACGGCTTGTTCGACATGCCATTTGGTAAATAACCACACTTCTGATTCATTACGAAAAGCTATAGGCGCTGGAGGTCATAACTTAGGGGCATTGCGATTAGCTGATGAAGGTAATGAACCACTGGACCGAAATACTCAAGCGTTATTTAATCTTGATAACAATGAAGTAAAAAAATTGTTCTGGGATGGGCGTGTGGAAGTTGACCTTCAAGGGCCAATTAAATTTTTAACTCCTCTAGGCAAGCACGTTCCTTTGGGCCTAGAAAATGCCCTAGCGGCTCAATCATTGATACCAATAATTAGCAACTCAGAGCTAAAAAGTCACACATGTTCTTTAGTTGGCAAAGAGCAAGATTACTGTAAAAAGTTGTACGGAAACTTCAAAAATGTAAATGAGTCCATTTGGAATCTGGTTTATTTAAGTTTCATTCAGCATCGCCTAATTGGGCATTCAGGTAATCAAGGCTTATCTTCAGTACAGAAAAAATATAGAAAATTATTTGAGTCTGCTTACCCACATAAGAGCAATTTTACTATAAGCGATTTAGCGAATGCTTTGGCTAGATTTCAAGAGATTGCTTTCGCAACGCGTAAAACACCTTGGGACGAGTTTTTGAAAGGTAACATACAAATGCCAGAGGCAGAGGTTAAAGGAGCACGGTTATTTTTTGACAAATATAAATGCAATAATTGTCACTCAAATACACTTTTTTCAGACTTTGATTTTCATTCTATTGGTGTAGTAAGCCTCAAAAAAGATAAAAGTATTGATGAAGGTAGGTTTGAGGTTACAGATAATTTAAAAGATTTTCTAAAATTTAGAACCCCATCATTAAGAAATGTAACTTTGACAGCACCATATATGCATGATGGCTCTATTGATAGTCTTGAACAGGCGATTTACAAGCACTTTACTGGATGTTTACCAGAACATGATTATAACGAGGTATGTACTCGCACTCTATTTAAATATAAGGATATGATTCAACAAAATGAGGTCATAGTATTAATTGAATTTTTGAAATTTTTAGAAGATAAGACTCATATTATTGAGGATTTTGTTCCCTCCAAAGTTCCTAGTGGGCTTACGGTTGACGAGCTGAATACTACGGATGTTCTGAATTGATATATTAGAGTTCATTGTTTGTATTTAGATCTACTTTTTGACTATATACGTTAATTTACGATTTTATTACCTTCTGGAAATTTGAACTCTCTAACATGAGCGTATTCGAAAACGAAGGTACTCCAGCTACATAAGTAACCCAATCAATAGCTTTAATCACTAGTCAAATGAGGAACATAATGCATTTGCCATTAACGAAGCTTTAACTATCAACTATCACAGCAGTTCAGACAAATAACAACCCAGCAACTAAAGGAGACTGGGATTTCTTCCTAGATAATCGATAAAATAGTTTAGACTTTTGGCGCTTTCAGAGCTTTGCTATAAAACCCTGAGTTATCAAAGCAACATACTCCTCGCTTTCCCTCAGATAACATGCTACATGCATCAGAGATTCTTTTTTCTCGGGTTTTTACCTGTTTTGCAGACTCAATCCAATGAACCCAATCAACCCTGGCAATTGTCGTTGTATTTTCCCAACTTTGTAATGCCTGAGAGGACTTTTGTATTGAGTCGATTAAGTCCTTAGGAACATTAGGTTCAGGCTCGACTGCAACCGGACATATTTCAAATATGTTTTCTAAGCCTACACGGATATTTCCAGAAGCTATGTCATTGGAGCTCAATTTAAGCCAATGGCTCAAATCCCCATCAGGCTCTAGCGTGACACGAAAATTATAACCTGAAAATGATACGTCAACCGTTGTTCTTCACCGACGCGGCAAACAATCACTAATATCTTTTGGTAAAATTAAGAATGCTTCAAAATCAGACTCACCCTTTCTGGGCTTCAATACTTTTGCTTTAAATTTTAACGTAGCCATAATCTTGTTTCCTTACAATATGAAGTTGATAAGAAATAATATGAAACATTCAAGCTATTTACTGTCGTTCTTTAACTACAATCCCGCTGTTATTAAAAAAATGTTACGGATTTAGAGTTAATCTCATGCATATCGCAAGAATAAAACAGCTTATCTCAATTACTCCTAAAAAGGCTTTAGTTTAACAAAACATGGAAATATAGTGCGCGTAATCAACTCTGAAAAATTAAAGAAGCTATGCAGGAAGAATTTACTCTCGATTTATCTGAAGCTAACAAAAATATTTTTGTTTTGCACAAAAGGAAATGCCTCTTAATGAGAAGTAATTATAGAACATTACTTCTGGGTAACTTCGAAAAAGTAGATGATGCAATCAATGTAGCTCAATCAAAAGTCGGGCCCATTGAGACATGTTTATCATGCATTGAAACCTCAAATTCAGGTATTTAATTATTATAAATGAATGGGTTTATACTTCATCTCCCTTACGAACAACCCTCATTAAAAAATGTGTCTGTCAATCAATTCGTCCGTTTCAAGGAAGGAGCCAGCTTAATCGCTGGCTCTTCACGAGAGTTATAGTTTAGTATCAAGCGGTAATTCAGTGAAGCTCATGTCTTTTAAATGGTAATCGTATAAGTATTTACCTTTGTCTTTAGGGTTTTTGTGATACTTTTCGTTGTATTCGCTCTTGTCATCTTTTTTCCAATTTTCAATAAACAAATATCGCAGTTCACTAATATCCACACCATCATCAACCTGTTGGCCTGTAATAAATTTATGTATTTTCCCTTTGTGAATGACTATATGAGAACCAGCGTACATAGCCCAACTGTAATCCCAGTTACCTGATCCTAATTTTCTTGGGTGATACAAGTAAACATCATCCCCCATGTAATCGCTCATTAAATGCAGTGACACAGTTGTCCCTTTTGTTTCAAAAGTTACATATGCAGACTTATTTTCTTGATTATAAGAAGAAACTCGACCAAGCCCAAGGTATTGTCCGCAGGTACTCAGAACAAGAAGCAAATTTTCACATTGATTTTTGTTTTTATAGTTGATGATTCGCTGAATATTTGTTGTCCTTTCTGACTCTATTTCAAGCCCTTTCTTGGCAGCAATTTCATCAAGCTTTTTCGAAGCTCTAGCAATAATACCTTCAGGATTTGCAAGCACTGATTGGCCTACATTATCAACCTTAACAATAAATTGAGCGTTCTTAGCTAAAGGCTCGTTTTCAATGATGCTATCATTAATAGCTGTACTGGCTGCTCCAGTAAAATCTAACATTAACAGCTGACCTAGAGCCATTACACTCGAACCAGGTACTTTGCGTGTCCCTGACTTTCCGTCAGCACTATCCATAAACTTATTGCTGCCAGCTAAACGCATTGTTGTTTTTGCAAATGAGTCATTCTCATTTGCTTGAAAGCTATCAAACACAATTGGCTCTTTTGTTGATGAACAAGCTGATAAAGTTAATGCCACGACCGAAGCTAAGGCTATTTTAGTTATATTTTTCATAGATTTTCTCGTTTGTCCCGAAAGTGAATATATCGTACTTTATTATTTATATTGCGCAACTTTATAATCATTAATCATCATTAAGGAAGTAGCATGCCAATGGTCTCGGCACATATGAACAATCAATATCATCTGCATTTATGATACTTCTTGTTTCAATAGCTCTCTCAGCAAGCTCAGCATCAACAGCTCTTTGTGTTGTTCTATCAACAGCGTTTTCTCGACCTTCATTATTAAGTAGTCGACCAGAACCAGTCAGCTTATCAAGGTCTTGATCAAAATCAGCAATACCAGACTCGATCATTATGTTAATCCATTCGCTTAAATCAATTTTATTCCAGTCTAGGTTAGACAGTTGTTCAGGGGTTAACCCCGGGCAATTCCTTAATTTTGAACCATCAACTTCTTCTGTTGTATATTCTTCTAGGCCATGGCCAAGCATTGGTGATGCTTGTTCCATTATTATTCGAGATAGGATGGAGTCATAACAGCAATAATCTTGACGACGAAGATAGCAGACACCCAAAGCATCTTCAGCACAGTATTTCTTACCTACGGGAATGCATTGTTTCGTAGCAAGCCTAACTCCCATATCCATTTCATACTCGTGGCAAGCAGTGAGCAAATTTAAAGCTAGTTTAATATATTGATACACCATGTATGCAGCATATACATAACCAATTACCGCTACAGCTTGACTTGCTCCTTCTGATAGCACCACTGTAGATACTCCTTTCTCAACGGTTTTTTCCATTAATGCCTGCGCTAATTCCTCTGGAATCGAATCATAAACGTAGTTCATAACCATCTGCTGCAGTTCTTCAATAGCTTGATCCGATAAAATATCCATTGCGGCTCCAGATGCATCAACCACCTCCCCTGCTGCATTACCTGCCGCAGTACTTGCCGCATCAGTAAACACTGTAGACACTGAAGACCAGGCGCTTGAAACAGCTTCACCAGCAGTTGTAGCTGCATTAGCAATAGGTTCTCTCAGACTCTGATAGCCGCCTACTACAGCATTGCTGGTTCCATCTAGTCCAGCTACAAATGCATCTGCTTGTAGCATGCCATAAGCAGCTTGTGCATATTCATAAATATCAACACCATCAGGAGCCTCACAACAGTCATTACCTAAACCACTTGGTTCCCAAGAGCAAAACTTTCCTTCACCCTCAAAAAAAGTGCACGTTGATGGGTCAGTAGGATCTTCACAGTTCATCCCATCTTCCATATGCTGTATTACTGTTGCCATAGCAAGAACATCTGCGAATTGATCATTAACTTCACTATTTGATGTTTCACAATTCCCTCCAACACAAGGCAATGTAGCCGCACAGGTATTCTGTGTTACGGAGCTTGTTACAGTCGAAACAATTTCTTCATCACATTGATACTCAATAGTGTAAGCGAAGCAAATATCATCGGCGTCATCTCGCTCCCAAAGCCATCCTTCAGCACATGTTCTTTCTATTTCTTGGCATTGAGTATCAGTTTGGTAGGTAGCGCAGTGGTTTGGTTGAGATTCTATCTCATCCCAGGAATAACATTGGAATTCATCCTCTATTCCTGCAGCTTTTTCTTCCTCAGTGGCTCTCCGAGTTACTATACAGTAATCTTCACCTTTAGTAGGATCACAGTTGTATCCATCAAGGTTAACTCTCCAAGTTTTATTTCCTGTATCACCATTATAAAAAGGAGGGACTGTTTCGAATATTTCTGGGGGTAATCCAACGCTACCAACTTCGATATTTGTATAGCTATCAAATTTACAAAAACCTTCGAACCGGCTTTCAGTGTCACCACTGGTGGTGTCACTAAACCCTGCTAAGCCATTGCTTTCCTTTAGCTCACTTTCAATCGCATCATAGCAACCGGCTGGATATTGCTTGCTTTCCCCTACTTCACCAGTAAACCTGTATCTTACTTGAGCGTTCAAAATCCATTTTGTATCACCACCATCATCAGTTTTATCTTCAACTTGGACAATACCTTTTAAACCATTTGCACATGTTGGCGCTTGCAACTCTCGAATCCAAGTACTTTCATCAATACTTCCATCTATAGTGGTGTTAGACCAAACACCAAGGCTTACCCTATTAATATTAGTATTATTAACTGTGCAGAAGTCTTCAAAACTTGGACCTTCAAATTTCAGCTCTGTTGCAATTGAATCAGTTGGGGCTATTGTCTTAGCGGTTTGCTGCTTTAGATCAAATTCTACTGTTAAAAATTGCTTGCCCTTACCCGCCATTTGCACAATTACGTCATATGCAACTGGTGTAGCTCTTTCAACTTCGCAATATAAGCTATTGCTTGCAAGTGGTTGCATGCATAAATGATTTGTTGATTGTGTTGATGTAAATTCACGTGTTATGTCAACTGACTCATCTGTGCATGACGATAACCATGATCCGGTACCGTCAAGGGCATCATTCACTTCATTAAATCCGTAATTGAAAATACTGCTTCTTGGGTTTATTTCTGGAGGTTTATTGTCATTCTGAATTGATTGAATTGTTTGGTATACAGTTGCATCACTAGCAGTGCCTGTTTTCAAACTGTTTATTTTAGTTGTTCCTGAAGCATAAAACTCTGTCTCATTACCATAGTGACTGTCTGCATCAAATGTTGTTTGAGAGTGATTTAGCTCTGAGCTAGTGTACTCGTTTTGATTAGAAACATGCTCAGTAACTTTTGATTCATCAATAGTGCCAACATAATTACCACTATCATCTTTTGTAAGCGAAACTCCCCCATTACTATAATTTGTAATTAAACCTCCACTAGCATTAGTCGATGGAACAACAGCTGACTTTGACATGTCTCTCGCAACATTTACGCTATCTTCAATCCGCTGCTGTGCATTGTCACCAAAATTACCATAAACAGACAAATCAACTGTTCTAGATGTCTGTGGGGTTAGGTAGTATTTTTGTATTAATTCATTTTCTCGATTTAGATTTATGGCTGTTTGATTTGGGTATTTTAATAACGTTTGATTTAAATGCTGATCATCGGAGCGGTTATTTGTTGGATCATCTGTTTTGTATTTTTGTTGAATTTGGTCAAACCGTTCCTGTGCAGCAATAGCTTTTTCAAATGGAGTGGCAATCGCGAGTAACCCAGCCCATACCCCAATTGCTGATACAGTAATGGTTTGACCAACCATGCTTGCAATGATTGTATATCCGGTTATTTTTTTCTTAAAACACTTCATTCAACATATAGCGATGTAAATTGATTTGAAGTTATTTTAAAATCTATATTTCCATCTAAATCCCAATTTTCATTAGATTTTTAATTAAAATTTGCTCAATTAAAGCCACCTGATAGAGTAAAAGGGCTCAGAGGTGCCTTTGCTCCATTATCATTTGATATGCATGCCATGATCTATAGTGAGGATGCCCCTACACTAGAAAAAGAACTTCACAGAAGATTTGAGAGAGCAAGTAAACAAAGTAAATCCCAGAAAAGAGTTTTTCAAAATCTCTATAGCAGAGATTAGACAAGTAGTTGAGCAACAGAATTTACTTGATGTTCATTGGAAACTGACAGCAGAAACTGCTGAATATAGGGAGTCTTTAGCAATAGAAAATGCTCGACAAGAACATAATGTCACCTAATAGCTGAACCTCTGTTATAGAATACCAAACCAGCAAAGTATAGAAGCACAAAAAGGAAATCCAGCGTCATTCTGGCTAAACTAGGATACAAAAGAAAAAAGCATACAAACTAAGGGATGAAGGTGAGTTTGTATGCTTGGGTATTGATAATCAATTAGGAATTTACTGGCTTAATAATTTATGAAATACACTCTAAAGATAGAAGCTGTGCTTATTATTGTCAAACTTCCATACTTAAAAATTTATCGAAACTTTATGAGCCCCCCTTATTCGACATTAAGGTGGCGCCCATAGGTGATTCACTTCACACTGTTGTTTCAATAACTC
>NZ_JAKEVM010000160.1 GCF_022398475.1 Pseudoalteromonas shioyasakiensis
CTGCTAGTATATATTGATTAAAAAATGAATAATATTTTTTCAGATAAAAATTATAACTTGTTTATTATTAAAACAAAGGCCAAGTTGCAAACATGCTAAGTCAGCTATTTAAAAAGCCTTCATCTATGATGGTAGGAATCGACATCGGATCGCACTGTATAAAAGCAGTGTTGTTGCAAGAGACAGACGCAGGTTTGCGGCTTGAAGCTTTAGCTATTGAACCTATGCCTAAAGGCGCTATGTCTGAGCGTTCTATTCAAGACATAGAAGCGATAGGTAATGTTATCGCTAAACTAAAAAGAAAAATTCCTAAATCAGTGCAAACCGCAGCAGTAGCTGTTTCAGGTCAAACTGTAATTACGAAAGTGATTTTTATGGATGTATCATTAACAGATGCTGAATTAGAGTCACAAATTGCCATCGAAGCTGATAGTTTAATCCCATATCCACTTGATGAAGTAAATATCGATTTTGAAAAACTTGCCATCAATGAAGCTGATCCAAGTAAAGTGAATGTTCTTCTCTCTGCTGCGCGAACTGAAAGTGTGCAAGCGCGAGTTGGTGCTCTTGAAACAGCCAACTTAAAAGCTGCGGTTGTCGATGTAGAAACTTATGCGCTAAGTCGAGCAATGGATGTGTATTATCAACAATTACCTAGTGATGCATACAATAAATGTGTCGCTGTGGTTGATATTGGTGCTGTGCTGATGCTTGTTAGCGTTGTACAAGAAGGTGAAACAATTTACACCCGTGACCAAGTATTTGGTGGCGACCAGTATACCAATAGCATTGTTGCGTATTACAACAAAAGCTTTGATGAAGCTGAAATTGGTAAAACAACGGGTGACTTACCACCAAATTATACCTTCGAAGTTTTAGCCCCATTCCAAACTTCATTATTGCAACAAGTTCGTCGTGCAGTGCAGATGTTCTTAACAACCAGTGGTAAAGATCAAGTTGATTACATTGTCCTGACTGGCGGCACTGCTATGATCGAAGGCTTAGATAGGCTCCTAATTGAAGAGCTAGGCATTCACACTGTTGTTGCAGAGCCATTTGCTAACATTGAAATTTCGCCAAAGATTGATCGCAATATGTTGCAGCGTCACCGCACTCAATTTGCGATAGCCACAGGATTGGCATTAAGGAGCTTTTCATCATGCCACATATAAATCTGCTGCCTTGGCGCGAACAACAAAGAAAAGACTCACAAAATAAGTTCGTTACTGTGTTATTCGGCGTTGTTGTCGTTAGCTTCTTAAGTATGTATTTACTAAGTTCTTTTTATGGCGGATTACGCGATGGGCAAAATGTAAAAAATAACTTTTTGAATACAGAAATAGCTTTATTGAACCAACGTATCCGTGAAATTAACGAACTTGATAAGAAAAAAGAAAACTTACAACAGCGTATGCGTCTAATCGAAGAGCTACAAAGTAACCGTAACCTAGGTACACAAATCATGGATGAAGTCGCCAAGATTGTTCCTGCTGGGGTTTATTTAACGAAACTTGAACGTCGTGATGACCGCATTCATGTAATTGGTCGCAGTGAATCAAATAACCGTTTATCTACCATGCTGCGTCAAGTTCAGAGCTCATATTTATTAGAACGACCTATTATGCAAGGTATTGTCGCAGGTGAACAAACCTCAAGATTATTGAGTGACTTTAATATGGATTTTTACGTTAAACCATTTGATCAGATAGGTGAGGCACGCAATGAACCTTGATATCAAAGCGTTAACAGACATAGATTGGAATGAAATTGAGCTTGAAAACATGGGCGATTGGCCTATTGCTGTTAAAGCTCTGTGCTGTGCGTTTGTGGCTGCGCTGGTTTTATACTTTAGTTACAGCTTATTAGTTTCTGACGAAATCGCCAGTTATCACAGTGCCGTAGCCAAAGAAACCGAGCTACGCCAAACATACAAAGCAAAATATGCTATTGCGAGTAATTTAGAGATTTATCGCCAGCAAATGGTTGAGATGGAAGATAAGTTCTCGCAGCTTTTAAAACGCTTACCAACCTCGAACGAGACACCTGGTTTGTTAGATGACTTATCTTACGTTGGTACTACTAGTGGTTTGACGTTTTTGAAAATTGGCTGGTTACCTGAAGTTGAAAAAGAGTTTTATACAGAGCTGCCAATTAAAATAGAAGTCGTCGGGACGTACCATGAATTTGGTGAATTTGTTGGTAAAGTTGCTCAGTTACCGCGAATTGTAAGTTTGCATGACTTTACTATTCAAACTCTCGGCAATAATGAACTCACTTTTAGTGTTGTTGCTAAGACTTATCGTTATGAAGGGGGCACTAAAAAATGAAAAAGCTTCCCTTAATTATTGCCATGACACTTGTACTTAGCGCGTGTAATGATGATACTTCAGAACAAAAAGAGTTTATTGATCAGGTTAAAGCAAGTACAACACCTAAAGTTGAGCCGATTCCTGAGATCACTAAGTTCGAGCACTTTGCTTATAATGCCGGAAAATTACGTAGTCCATTTGTGGCGCCTAAACCGGAAATTATTCAGAGCAATTTAGTGCAAGTTAAAAACTGCTTACACCCAGACCCTGATCGTGTTCGTCAACCACTTGAAAAGTACCCGCTAGATAACCTTGTTATGCAAGGAACTATTGGCCGTGTTGGTAATACGTGGGCGCTGATAAAAGCTGCAGACGATACGCTTTATCGAGTTACTGTAGGTAATTATATTGGTTTGTATCATGGTGAAATTAAACAAGTGCACGACAATTATATAGAATTATTAGAATTAATCCCGGATGGGGCTGGTTGTTGGAAAGAGCGCCTGACTAAGCTAGAAATGTTAGAGGCGGAAACAAATGGTGCAAGTTAATCTTATGAAAGGTAAAAAGAAGATGCATAAAGGAATGGCTTGGTTAAAACACATGCATAAATTCATGTTAGCTGCATTAGCCTTAATTTTGACGCAGACAGCAATCGCTGCCCCTTTACTGTATGACGTACGTTATAACCCGCTAATGAAAGGTGAAACACAATTACAGCTAGTATTTGATGAAGCGCTAACATTTGAACCAAAAGTTCAGGTATATAACGCCCCTGCTCGTATTGAAATGCTTTTCAGTAATGTAGGTGTTGATAATGAAGTGCGTGATGTGCCAGTTAACCAAGCAGGTATCCAGCATGTAACCAGCACCTTGACCGCAGACGGTTTAAAAGTTGTTGTAACGTTAGATAAGCTAAAAATTTATAAAACAATGGCGAAAGACAATATCGTTACTTTGCATGTTTCAGATAACCCAATCGCAACGGATGATTCAGCGGATGGACTGACAGCGTCTAGCAACTTTATTAATACAGTACAGTCGATTGATTTTCGCCGTGGTGAGAAAGGCGAAGCACGTCTTTTAGTTTTTTTACAAGATACGCAAGCAGCAATTGATGTTCATGAGAGTGGCGGCAAAATTATTGCTGAGTTCCACCACACTGATATTTTAGACGACTTATTGTATCAATTAGATGTGATGGATTTTGGTACGGTTGTAAGTAACATCGAAACCTTCAAAGAAGGTAATATGACGCGCATTGTGGTTGAGCCAAATGCAGCGTTTAAGTTTACTCACCAACAAATTGAAAATATCTTTACGCTAACTGTTGAAAAAGATGATACACAGCGTGCCTACCTCGAAGGCGGTATTGAATATCAAGGTCGCCCAATGAGCCTTAATTTCCAAGATATTCCAATTCGCTCTGTGTTACAGATTATTGCAGGCTATAACGAGTTTAACTTAGTAACCAGTGACTCAGTTACAGGTAATATCACATTGCGTTTAGATGGAGTTCCTTGGGATCAGGCACTTGATGTTGTGCTTAAAATTAAAGGTCTTGATAAGCGCATGGACGGTACTATTTTGATGGTTGCACCATCAGAAGAACTTGCCGCACGTGAAGCAAAAGAGCTTAAGGCAAAACAGCAAGTTGAGGATTTAGAGCCACTTTACAGTGAATATATCCGCCTTAACTATGCTAAAGCAGAAGAGTTTGCTGACTTATTGAAAACAGACACCAACAGCATTATTTCTGCGCGAGGCAGTGTGTCTGTTGATAAACGTACTAATACCTTACTTATCAAAGATACAGCGAAAAGCATCGAAAGCGTGCGCCGTATGGTGGAAACTTTAGATATTCCTGTTAAGCAAGTGGTGATTGAATCACGTATGGTAACAGTGAATGATAATGTGCAAGAAGACTTAGGTGTGCGCTGGGGTATCAGCGATGTAGGTAGCGACGGTGCTATCTCTGGCACATTAGAGGGCGCTGGTGGCATGTTTGGTGCTGGCTCTTACGATAATATCCCAAGTATTTCTGACCGCTTGAATGTTAACTTACCGGTTTCTAGCCCTGCGGGTAGTATTGGTGTTCAAGTAGCTAAATTAGCTAACGGCACTATATTAGATTTAGAGTTAAGTGCCCTTGAAGAAGAAAACCGTGGTGAGATTATCGCAAGTCCTCGTATTACGACGGCTAACCAACAAAAAGCCCGTATTGAGCAAGGTACTGAGATCCCTTACGTTGAAGCAGCATCAAGTGGTGCAACGACAGTAACCTTCAAAAAAGCAGTATTGAGCTTAGAAGTAACGCCACATATCACCCCTGATAACAAAGTGATTTTAGATCTCGTTATCACGCAAGACACGCGTGGTGATACAGTACAAACACCAACAGGTTCTGCTGTAGCAATTAATACCCAAGAAATTCAAACTCAGGTATTAGTAGAAAACGGCCAAACTGTGGTGCTTGGTGGTATCTTCCAACAGCAAATCGTTAACTCAACTAAGAAAGTACCTCTGTTAGGCGATATTCCTTACTTAGGCGTATTGTTCAAAAGTACGAGTGAATTTAACGAGAAGAAAGAGCTGTTAATCTTTGTAACACCAAAAATTCAAATCGATTAAGTGATTTTTTCTTAAGCAACGAGCAATTAGCATGTTTAATTGCTCGTTATCTAGCTTTTTATGCTAATTGACTTGAAATACCCAAGCAATTACTGAGATAATCCCCTCCTTAATTTTGGGGCCAGGTCGTTAGGCGGGGTTTTATTTCAAATTTTAGAGTTCGTTTGTACTAAAAAGATATGGCTGAGAAACGTAATATATTTCTAGTGGGCCCTATGGGGGCTGGCAAAAGCACAATTGGTCGTCACATTGCTGACCAATTACACCTTGAATTTTTCGATTCAGATCAAGAGATCGAGCGTCGTACTGGAGCAGACATTGCTTGGGTATTCGATCTTGAGGGTGAAGAGGGCTTTCGACTTCGTGAAGAAACTGTAATTTCAGACCTAACTGAGATGCAAGGTATTGTTCTTGCAACTGGTGGTGGTTCTGTGATCAGTAAAGAAGTGCGTAACAAGCTATCTGCTCGCGGTATCGTTGTATACCTAGAGACACCAATCGAAAAGCAAGTTGCACGCACGCAGCGCGACAAGCGTCGCCCATTATTGCAAACAGAAGAAGCACCGCGTGATGTATTAGAACGCTTAGCTGAAGAACGCGAACCGTTATACAAAGAAGTTGCTGATTTTGTTGTCCGCACTGATGAGCAAAGCGCGAAAGTTGTTGCTAATCAAATCATCGAGAAATTAGATTTTTAAAAACCAATAATAAAAAGGAAACTAGCTATGCTTGAATTAACAGTTAATTTGGACGAGCGAAGTTATCCTATTTATATTGGTCAATCTGCTCTTAAAGAGACTGGTCGACTACGCGAGCACATCGGCGATTGTCGACCTATCATTATCACCAACGACACCATTGCACCTTTATATCTTGATGATGTAATGACGTCGTTGGTTGATCTTAACCCGTTATCTTTTACCATCCCTGATGGCGAACAATATAAATCACTTGAGTGGTTTGAAAAGATATCGGCGTTCTTACTTGAACATAACTGTGGTCGAGATACATGCCTTATTGCCTTAGGTGGCGGTGTTGTAGGTGATCTAACGGGTTTTGTTGCTGCATGTTATCAACGTGGCGTGCCTTTTATTCAAGTACCAACTACCTTGCTTTCGCAAGTGGATTCATCGGTTGGAGGCAAAACGGCAGTAAACCATCCACTTGGTAAAAACATGATTGGTGCGTTTTACCAACCACAAGCCGTGTTTATCGATACGCAATCACTTCATACTTTACCTGAGCGTGAATTCGCAGCCGGTATGGCAGAAGTCATTAAATACGGCCTTATTTACGACACTGAATTATTTGCTTACCTAGAGCAAAATATCGCTAACCTTAAATCACTTGATGAGCAAACATTGCAGCATGTGATTTACCGTTGTTGTGAAATCAAAGCCTTGATTGTTGCACAAGATGAAAAAGAAGCAGGGTTACGCGCCTTACTTAACCTAGGGCACACCTTTGGACATGCTATCGAAGCACAAATGGGTTACGGTAATTGGCTACACGGCGAAGCCGTTGCCGCAGGTATGGTGCTGGCAGCACGCCTTGCACATACCCGTGATGACTTAACTGCTACAGAAGTTGAACGCATTGTTAAATTGATTGCTGAGTATGATTTACCAGTCGATATTCCTGCAGAAATGACAAGCGAGCAGTTTTTAACGCATATGCGTAAAGATAAGAAAAACAAAAAAGGCACTATTCGCTTTATTCTTCCTACCCAATTTGGTCAATGTGCGCTGGTAAGTGATGTTACTGATCAGCAGGTTTGTGATTTAATAGCGCGCTAATGCAATCGCAAATATTGCCTAGCCGTGCTGCGCTAGTTGATCGAATCGCTCTGCAGTTTGAATATGGGCAAAATCTAATTTGCTTACTTGGCCCGTCAGGCCTTGGTAAAAGCTATTTATTAGAAACCTTCATTACTGATAAATACCTCGACTTTAATAAAGCGTTTGTTCAGTTGTCTGGAAAAATGACCGACCAACAGTTTATGACTGAACTGTTAGAACAAAGCTTTAGCAACCCACTAATTGATCACTCTTTGAGTTTGTCTGAAAACTTCTATCAACTCTATAAGCAACAGCCTTGTGGTGATTGTTTATGGGTGATTGATGGAGGGCGTCATTTATCTGAAGAGTTAATTCAGCAATTAGAAATTCTTGCCAAGCAAAGCCCGAGCACGTTATACATATTGATTGCATCACAATCGGTCGGCCAGTTTAGCCAAGCGGTCGAAATTCACCTTGAAGCGCTTAACTTGAGCGAAAGTAAGCAACTTATGCGTTGGTTTTTCGATAACCTCCCTGTTGAAGAAGACCCAGTTTTTCGCACATTTTTACAAGAAGCGCATGGTAACCCTGCCTTATTGCTAGCTTGGCAGCCTGAACAGCAAACTGCGGATATTCGCGCACCCGAGAAAAGCTATAAACTGCTTTATATAATTTTGCTCTTAATCACAACCATGCTGCTGATCATTGGCTTTTTATATAAAGCTGATATGACCGAGTGGTGGAAAGCACATTACCAACAAGATACAACAAGCTCTGTGGCAACTGCATTACCTGCAGAAGCAGTAGTTAATGGCCCTGTAGAGAGTAAAGAGCTCGTTACAGAACAAGCTCAAGATGAGCCTCCAGCACAGCAGCCAGTTGCTACTAATGATGATGACAACACGACTCAGGCTGCCGAGATGCCAGTTGATGGCTCTGACAGTAAAAACCATGACAATGAAAGTCACAACAATAACGTGGCTGCGATTGTTGATAGCCTTTTGCCAGTAGAGCCAGTTACACAAGAGACTGAGCAACCAACGACAGATGAAGTTGTAGCAGCTATTATCAGCGATGCTGAGCAAGCCGAGTCTGCAATTGAGCCAGAGCAGCCATTAGCAGGGAATGCGTGGTATTTGTCTCAGCCAGACGACAATTTTGTAATCCAATTACTAGCGGTCACTAAGCAAGAGATCAGTGATAAGTTTATTAATGAAAATGGCTTGCAAGGGCAGGTAAATACTTACCAAAGCTTACGGAGCGGTAAGCCGTGGTGGATTGTAACTTATGGCAGTTATGCCACACTGAATGATGCTAAGAAGGGCGTAACAACACTTTCTGATAATGTGCGTAAAAATCAGCCGTTTTATAAAAAAATAAGTAAAATTAAACAAGAAATCGCTTCACTAAATCAGTAAATTAAAACTGATTAGTGTAAAATCGCGCAACACCGAATTGAAGTTAAGAGCAGATGCAGCAAAAGACCAGAGCCTTCCTTAAATGGGCGGGTGGAAAATACAGCCTAGTTGAAGATATTCGTACCCGCTTGAAGCAAGCGAGTATGGATGCTGACACCTTAGTTGAACCTTTCGTTGGTGCTGGCTCTGTATTTCTCAATACTGATTTTAAGCATTATATTTTAAATGATATTAATGCGGATCTGATCAACCTGTACACTGAGCTAAAGCGCACGCCTGACGAGTTTATCAGCGATGCAAAAAAACTATTTGTAGAGCTCAATAACCATCCTGAAGCCTATTATGAGTACCGTGTTCAGTTTAATCAGAGCAGCGATGTGTATGAGCGCGCAATTTTATTCTTATACATGAATCGTCATGGTTATAACGGTCTGTGCCGCTACAATCTTAAAGGTATTTTTAACGTTCCTTTTGGTAAATATAAGCGCCCGTATTTTCCTGAAAAAGAAATGCACTTCTTTGCTGAAAAAGCTCAGCAAGCCACCTTTACGTGTTTAGGTTATGACGAGGTCTTTAAGCTCATTCCTAATAATGCGGTTGTGTATTGCGACCCACCTTATGTGCCTTTGAGTAAAACTGCATCATTTACTTCTTACGCTAAAGGCGGTTTCAATTTAGATGATCAAGCAAACTTGGCGAATTTAGCTGAGCAAGCAGCATTCGAAAATAACACGCCGGTACTTATTTCTAACCACGATACGGTGTGGACTCGTAAGATCTACAGCCAAGCATCACTGGATGAAATTCAGGTAAAACGCACGATTAGCCCGAAGGGCGGTTCACGTAATAAAGTGAATGAGCTAATGGCTATGTATTTAGCACCAAAGAAACGGTGAAATAAATCGCTGCTACAAACAGGCTGAATAAAACGAGCGCAATGACGATAATAGTACTGAGCGAGTGCTCTTTAAAGTCAGCTTGACGCTTATTTTCTGATTGCACACCAAAAAATGCCGCAAAGACACTTTGTAATGCACTAATGAATTTGTTCATGCGATTTAGAACTTAGAACCTAAACCGCTAACTTTCTTAGACTCTTCACTACTTGTTAATAACTCAAGTAAATCAAGATAATGGAACTGAGCGCTGCGGCTATCACCCGTTAACCAAGAAAACCATCCTGTTTCTTGTTCTGCTTTCATACATTGAGCAGAAGATGATGATGCGTTAAGCGTATTGCATGAGCAGCCAGACGCCGCTGCTAAAAAGTCGTCTTCATCAGCAGATGAGAAAGATACAAACGCAGCAACCGTAAGTGCGGACGCGATTAAGATCCCTATTTTAAAAGCACGCATGAGAATAACCCTTGTTTGTGTTATTTAGACAAGCATACATAACAATTGCTCAAATAACAAACTTAATTACGGCTGAAT
>NZ_JAKEVM010000161.1 GCF_022398475.1 Pseudoalteromonas shioyasakiensis
ACTCTTAATAGCGAGCTAATGCCCTCCAATTTAGAGCTAATACTCAAATTAGGCTTGCAATTATCACCTTTCAGCTTACACTTGTACGCCAAGTGAGCGTACACCTGTAAGCTATAGGCGAAAAATGAGAGCGTTATTAAATTCATTATCAAAACATTTATTGCATCATCAATCATGGGCTGGGTACTGGGAGCCAGTGGTTCAGTGCTTTAAACCAGGCTGGCGCGAAGGCTACTTTCGTGCACAAGTAAAACATATACAGGTGTTTGCTGAACAAAGTATTGAGTTGATTATTGAGCCAGAAAAAGCATGGCCCATTCATCAAGCAGGCCAGCACATTGCGTTAACCATACAAACGAATGGACGACTACTAACGCGCATGTTTACCATCGCTAGCGAACCACAACTGGCAAGGCAGCAGCGACAAATTCGTTTATTGATCCGCAGCCAAGAGATCGGCGCATTTACGTCAAAGCTAACAAACTTGAGGCCAGGGCAATGGCTTAATATTTCAGAGCCTAAAGGCCAGTTTGTTATGCCAAATACCGCGCGTTCTTTAATCATGCTTGCCGGTGGCTCAGGCATTACGCCATTTATAGCCATGCTTAAATCAATACCTGCTGATAGCAAACAAACTATAACCCTGCTTTATTATGCAAAGCCGAACAGCCACTGGCTTAAAGATGAACTTGAGCAACTAAAGCAATCGCTGAGCAATTTTGATTATCACTTACTTGAGCGCAACAAAGATGGCGATGCGACAACATGGCTGACAACAAATACGCATAAACACTGGTTAGTGTGCGGCCCAGCAGCTTTGTATAAGCAAGCAGCCGCTTTAGCTAAGCAATTAAATACGCCTATAGACAGTGAGCATTTCAGTGCAGTCCCTGCTGTTTTAGCAACCTCTGATAAGCACGAACTAACACTCACTCATCAGGGCAAAACATTCACTATTGATAACCAACAAACCTTACTGACTCATTTACAAGCGAATGAACAGCCGGTGTCAGTTGGCTGTGGTATGGGGATTTGCCATCAATGCCAATGCGTTAAAAAGCAAGGCATCGTGCGTGATATTCGCACCGGTGAGCTCTCTGATAGCTCAGAGCAGTTAATTCAACTTTGTATATCGCAACCAGTCAGTGACGTGGAGTTATCAGCATGAAGACAACAAAAACAGTCAATTTTGAAAAATTAGCAGCTCAACTCGATAGCGTTAAAGCAGATGTAAAATCAAAACTCGGTGAGCAAGATGCAAAATACATTCGCCGCGTTATTGTTTGCCAGCGAGTGTTTGAATGGAGTGGCCGAATTTTATTAATGCTAGGCTTTATTCAGCCTGTTTTATGGCTCGTGGGTGTGCTTAGTTTAGCCACAGCAAAAATCCTCGATAACATGGAAATTGGCCACAATGTGATGCATGGCCAATACGACTGGATGAATGATAAATACATAAATTCAAAGTCTTACGAGTGGGATATAGCGTGCGATGGGGCTAGCTGGAACCGTGTTCACAACTACGAGCACCACACCTATACCAATATTATTGGTAAAGATCGCGACTTTGGCTATGGATTACTTCGCTTATCGAATGACTTTCGTTGGCGGGTAAAAAACCTATGGCAATTTGTTACTTACCTATTACTCAGTGTGCTGTTCCAATGGGGAGTGTCGTACCATGAAATGGCAGCCGAGCGAGTATTTTTTGGCAAGAAAAAAGATGACCGCGATTACAAAGTACCGCACAGCGAACTGAAAAAGCGCTTTTTTAGTAAAGGTACGCGCCAGCTAGTGAAAGACTACCTGCTCTTTCCACTGATTGCTGGGCCTTTATTTTTGTGGGTTTTGGCGGGCAACCTAGCGGCTAATTTATTACGTAACCTGTGGACCTCAACCATTATCTTTTGCGGGCATTTTACCGGTGAAGTTGAAACATTTAACCAGCAAGACTGCGAAAATGAATCACAAGGCCAGTGGTATTACCGCCAAGCGTTGGGGTCATCAAATATCAAAGGGGGTAACCTGTTTCATGTAATGACTGGGCACTTGAGCTATCAAATAGAGCATCACTTATTCCCAGATTTACCCGCAAAACGTTACCGCGAAATTGCCCCTAAGGTGCAAGCTATCTTTAGAGAGCACGGTATTCACTACAATACCGGCGGCTTCTTTCGCCAGTACTTTTCAGTCGTAAAACGAATTGTGCGCTACTCTTTTCCGTAATTGATGAACGCCAGTCCACAGTGCTGGCTTTTTTAAAAATAATTTTATGGCAAGGAGTTAGCTTCGAGAATCAGTCCGTTAATATCTAACTGTAATTCATCATCTGCTGCTTGTTCCGTGAAAGATAAAGCTGTATTGGCAAAGTTTAGCGCTAGGGCCTTATCAGCTTTCTCTAGGTAATTCTCTGCAATCGCAAAATTAATCGACGCTAAATAATCCTCTAGTTGAATAGCATTGCTAACTCTAGCGCCTTGAAATAATAGCTAAGTGCAATTTCTGGATTATGATAGGTAAAGTCAGCGAGCGTTTCCCACTGAAACGGATGATCAAGCGGTGTGCCTGCAAACTTGTCGCAGATTTCTTTTATTTGATTGTACGCCACCCACTCTTGTTGTTTATTGTTAGCATTTACAATATCAAGCGCAAGTTGATGAATCGCCTCATAATGAGGTGGCTTTTTAATTGATTCAACCTCTCCAAATTGTTCCTTATGCATTCCCTGCCCTCTCTAAGCTAATTAAATCTCATTCGATTCAGACCAAACCCGTAACTCATCGAGTATATGCAGTGCTGAGCGGCCAAAATCAGTAAGTTCATAGGTCACTGCTATCGGGCGGGTGCTAATAACATGACGGGTGATCATCGCTCTACTTTCAAGCTCTTTTAGACGTTGGTCGATCATCTTTTTGCTTGCACCACCCAGCATACGCGTTAAATCATTAAAGCGCACAGGGCCATCTTTTAAATGGTAGATAATAGATCCCGTCCATTTACCGCCAATCAAACGCATGCCTTTTTCAATAGCACACGGCTCCAGGCAAGCATTTAAAACTTTTTTTCTACCCTTACTATCTGTTTCTACTGAACTTTCCAAAACATCCTCGCATTTTTCAGCCTAGTTACAAAAAGGTGACTGGTTGATTAAATAATCTAGGTTACTATTATACACCACAGAATATATTTTGAACACGATAAAGTAATTAGCAAACGGATACTCAACTATGAAAAACGTATTAATTATTAACGCACATCACTATTACCCTTTTTCTGAAGGTAAGTTAAATGCTGCTTTAATCGAAAAAGCCGACGCTTTTTTTCAAGCAAAAGGCTATCAAACTCGTGTGGTTAACACACAAGACGAATTTGATGTAGAAACTGAACTTGAGAACCATCAATGGGCAGATATCGTCTTTTTGCAATCACCTATTAATTGGATGGGCATGACTTGGTCATTCAAAAAATACATGGATGAAGTGTACACAGCAGGCATGGGTGGAGCGCTTTGCCATGGTGATGGTCGCCATCAAGACAATCCAAAAGCTAATTACGGTAAAGGCGGCACCTTAAATAACACTCAATATATGATGTCGCTGACCTTAAATGCACCTGCAGAATCATTTGCAGATGCCGCTGACTTTTTTGAAGGTAAAAGTGTTGATGACCTTGTTTTCCCAATGCATATGAACTTTAAATTTTTCGGTATGCAAGGGTTACCTACTTTCGCCTGTTTTGACGTGATGAAAAATGCAGACATCGACAGCGACTTTGCGCGCTTTGAAAAACACTTAAACGATAACTTTTAAGGAACACTCATGAGTAACGAATCTGTTTATAGCAATAAACTCCATCCGGGCAGTGCATTTCCTAGTATTAGTGCTGCACTTTTGAATGGTGAAAAGACTGTTCTTGGTCAACCTCAACACGGTGCAAGCTGGCAGCTTGTTGTTGTTTATCGTGGTAAGCATTGCCCTTTATGTACTCGCTATTTAAACAGCCTCGAGCAGTACAAAGCTGCGCTATTAGAAACAGGTGTTGATGTAATTGCTGTTTCAGGCGATAGCAAAGAGCAGTTAGAAGCGCATTTAGAGCAGTTATCAGTGTCATTTTCACTTGCTTACGGTTTGACTACAGAGCAAATGCAAACATTAGGTACTTACATATCTGATCCCCGTTCACCGCAAGAAACAGATCACCCTTTCGCAGAGCCTGCACTGTTTGTGGTTAACGAGCAAGGTAATGTACATGTGGTTGATTATTCTAATAACCCATTTGTAAGACCTGATTTAGCAACCTTGGTAAGTGGGCTTAACTGGATACGCGATCCAAAAAATAACTACCCAATTCGCGGTATGCATAAGTAGAGAGGAGCCATGAGCAAATTTACAACTTTGCTGATTGGCTTGGTGAGCATAATAATGTGCTCGCCACATGCCTTTTCAGCACAACTCCCCCATGCACATATTGCTTCACCTAATCACTATGAAGTATTGCTAGATAACAGTGAAGTACTTGTTTTGCGTATGACTTTAGCACCAGGTGAGCAAGATAATTGGCATAAGCATAATGCTGAAACTGTCTACTTTGAGACAGGTGGTAAGGCAACCATCAGTACAAAAGAGTCACAAACAACACTTGAGATCCCCAATGGCTATGTGATGTGGCATGACGCATGGACTCACCAAGTCAAAAATGAAGGTGAAACCACCATCACTGCAATTATTGTTGAGAGCAAATAGGTAGGAGCAATTATGGCATTAGAAAACCACCCTATGTGGCGCTTACCTAAGCATCACCTAGATTTAAAAAGTTCACATGACCATGTTCATTGGGTTGAATTATTTTATGACCTTATTCATGTGGTAATCATTTTTCTGCTAGGTAATTTTTTAAGCGACCACTTACATTTAAGTGGTTTTCTTACTTTTGCAGGTTTATTCATCACCGTATGGTTCGCGTGGGCTGACTCCAGCGTTTTTAACTCACTCTATGTCAGTACAGATGTAAAACATCGGCTGATCATGGCCTGCCAAATTGTCACCGCCATGGTTATGGCAACCTCTATTCCCCATGTACTTGACAAAGGCTGGACATATTTTGCATTGGCCTATGCAGCTAACCGACTTATTACAGCGTATTTATTTCATCGCACCAATCAATTAGGGATCGAATCAACAAAATTAGCACGCAGTGTGAGCCGTAACTACTTTGCTCTTGCCATTATCTTTGCAACCACAGCTTTTATGCCTGCACCCTATAGTTATTGGGTATTTGGCACTGCGATTGCCGCTATCCAAGTTTTATATATGGCTCCAAAAATTGGTGTACTTGAAAATAAACGTTTTTTACCACGCCTTGGGCATATGTCTGAGCGCTTTGCCCTTTTACTGCTCATTGTCTTAGGCGAAGGTTTCTTTAAATTGGTGATTACTTTATCAGAAAAAGGAATTTATAAAGTCGACCCCTCTGTACTGGCTAACTTTATGTTTGGTGGTATTGCTGTATTTGTGCAATGCTGGATTTACTTTGACTTTGTTGGCAATGGTAAACCCAAAAATCAACACAAATGGACACTCGTAAGTTGGTGGTTAGCTCACCTATTTTTAATGTTATGTGCAGTTATGGTTGGCGTTGCGCTCGCCGGCGAAGTGAAAGCTGGGTTCTGGCAACCCTACCCACTTAAATATGGTGTCATTGGCTGCGTAGGCTTAGCAGGCTACTTATTGAGTTTATTGTGGATCCAGTTAATGATCGAACACCGTGTAGCGCATCGTTTTGCAACAGCTAAAGTAAGAATGTTTGGCGTTATACTCGCTTTGGTTACTATTCCTATTTTACCTCATGTACCTTCGCTCATTGGCAACATACTTTGGGGCACTGCACTGATTTCACAAATTGCCTACCCAGTCACTCGCGCATACTTTACCCTTTCAAACGAAGAAGCTAATTCATAACAATTAAAACACCTTTGCAAAAACAACAAAGGTGTTTTGTAATCCTTGCTGTTTTTCGCAAAAAAAATTAGCGCCACAATACCCTCATTACTTAACCATAAATCACTTTCAGGGCGCATTAAATTGTTAAGTTTCGCTTAGCTATGCCCCTTAAAGTTTGGAGTCATAATGAGTTTTGATAAATTAGCACATAAGCCATTCTCAATTGGTGTTGAACTTCCACTTGATAATGACTGGGCAAATTTCAAACAACAATCAAATCAATCATTTGGGATCCCTGATTTAGCTAACCATGAATCACGTGTTCAACTTGCTGATGAGCTTGGCTATGTTGCGGCATGGGTTCGCGACGTGCCGATTTATGACCCTCAATTTGGTGATGCTGCCCAAGTTTATGAAACTTTCAGCTACCTTGGCTATTTAGCAGCTAAAACCAAGAATATATTACTTGGCACCGCAGCGGTTGTATTGCCATTGTGCCAACCTTGGCTTGTTAAAAAGGCAGCAAATACTGTGCAAGCGCTAAGTAATGATCGGCTAATTTTAGGTGTTGCCAGTGGTGATAGACCCATTGAATACCCTTTATTCGATATTGATTTTGCAAGCCGTGGTGAGCAACTACGTGAATCTGTTTCGCTACTTAAAGGCGCCCCTAAGCGACCTTTAGAAGCGGGTCAAAAGCTACTACCAGAAGTGAAAGATTTCCCACTTTATGTAGCAGGTCTTGCTCAGCAAAGCCCTCAATGGGTTGGCGAAAACATGGACGGCTGGCTTGCTTACCCAGGCACACCAGATGATCATCAAAAGCGTGTCGCCTTGTGGCGAGATGTCGCAGGTAATAAGCCGTACGTTAGTTTTATTCATTTAAATTTATTAGATGATCCTGATGCACCTATAAAACGTCACCGTTTTGGGGTTGAAACAGGCGTCAACGGACTCATCTCAGAACTAAAGGCAATGAGAAATGCCGGTGTGAATCACATTGGCCTGCACTTTAGACGTAACGAATTACCCATCGAATGGGCATTAAAGCACATCGGCGAACATGTTTTGCCCAAGTTCCATAATTAAGGAGTTATGATGTCACAATCAATTATGCCAAAACTGGGTTTTGGTACATTTAGATTACAAGACGAAGTTGCATATCAAAGTGTGCTAACAGCTATTGAAGAGGGCTTTAGACACATCGACACCGCGCAAATTTACGGTAACGAAGAAGCTGTTGGCCGAGCGATTAAAGACAGTGGTGTTGCACGTGGTGAGTTATTTATTACCACCAAAGTATGGAATGATAAGTTAAATAAAACGGACTTTATTAACAGCGTAAAAGAGAGCCTGACTAAACTACAACTAGATCACGTCGACTTACTGCTTATTCATTGGCCAAGCCCAGCCAATGGCGAAAGCATGCATGAGTATTTAACCGAGTTACAATCAGCAAAAGAGCTTGGTTTAACGAAAGAAATTGGTGTTTCAAACTTTACCATTGCACAAATGGAAGAAGCCTTAAGTATTTTGCCAAAAGGCGCGTTATTTACCAATCAAGTTGAAGTTCACCCCTACCTAACCAACCAAAAAGTACGTGATTTTTGTGCGCAAAACGACATTCTCGTTACTGGCTATATGCCATTTGCGGTAGGTAAAGTACTTAAAGATCCAACCATTAAAGCGATTGCAGACAAACACCAAGTGAGCACCGCTGAAGTGGTCATTGCTTGGGAATTAGCTCATGACATGGTGACGATACCGTCATCGACCAAACGCGAAAATATGGCTACCAACTTAAAAGCCCTTTCGCTTAGCTTAAGCCAAGACGAGATCAATCAAATTGATGCCCTTAGTTGCGGCGACAGGCAAGCAAACCCGGATTTTGCTCCTGACTGGGATCATGATGAAGTAAAGACAACTCATGCTTGGCAGTTTCAAGGTGCTGATAAAGCACTCGCTTTGGGATTAAAAGCTGTACCAGCACTTAAAGCAGGGCAAATTTTAGTCCGAAATCTAGCGGTTGGCATCAATCCAGTTGATTGGAAGTTTATTCAAGCTGATCCTATTAATTGGACAGATACACACACTCCTGGTGTAGACGGTGCTGGGGTTGTTGAGCAGGTAGGCGATGGTGTCGATAGCAAACTCATCGGTAAAACAGTCGCTTATCATCATAGCTTGAGTGAAAACGGCAGCTTTGCTAAACACACAGTACTTTATGCAGAGCGTGTTATGCAGGTGCCAAAAGGGTTAGCTGCTAATGTTGCTGCTGCATTACCTTGCCCACTGCTTACTGCATGGCAAGCTTTTAGCAAAATACCATTACGCAAAGACGAAAAAGTATTAGTTACCGGCATGGGAGCTGTTAATAAACTGCTGACGCAAATGCTGAACCACAGTGGCTTTGAAGTTCATGCATTATCAAAAAGCTTAACGGCAGAGCAGGCAGAAAAGCTTGGCGTTAAGTTAGTATTACGCGACGCGCCTTCTGAGGGTGGCTACTTTGCACTCTTTGATGCTAATGGTCCTGAAGAAGCTAAAAAGTTAGTGCCACTTCTACAGGCAAATGGTCATGTGATCAGTATTTTAGGACGCATTGAAACACCAGTCGATGAGCCATTCACGCGCACTATTTCTTATCATGAAATTGCCCTTGGTGCATTACACGATTATGGTGATACACAGCAATGGCAACGTCTTGTAAGTGATGGCGAAAAGCTCCTTAATGACATTGCGTCGGGTACTTTAAATGTTGAAGAACCCACTGACTTTGAATTTAACAATATCAATGACGCCCTTGAGTTTTCTAAAGTTCAAAAGCAAAAAGCCGTTGTAGTTGTTTAGTTATCATTTAAAAGGCCTCTTCTGAGGCCTTTTTATTTTATTCTGCTGTTTCTTTAGGTGTATTGTTGAATACAGCTAAATGATAAATAATCACTAAATTCGCTATAAACCACAGATCTTTAATTACAAACTGACCTAATCGCTCAAACACTGTAACGCTGCTAAGCGCATTAGGTGCGGTAATTAAAAAAGTTTGTGTCATGATAAATACCGAGCAACAGGCTAGTCCTGCAAGTAAAATAAGTTTCGCATTTCTGATAAATAAGCCAACACCTAACAGCGCCACACTCAAAATATCAAATATGCCAATCGCATTTGATGCTCCTTGCACGCTAAAAACAATATACAACCAAGACATAAACGGTGAAGATTCAACAAGGCTAACAATCGCATTTGCTTCAAAAGCAAAAAACTTCATGGCGCCAATCCAAACCAGCACTAATGCCAACAAAGCAAAATGCAAAGCCTGCGAGCATACTCATGATATGAGCTGGCACCTGAGCGTCTAATTTATAAAATGAAAAGATACTGCCAATGGCATTGGGGTTTGCTCCCAAGATAAAAGACAAGCCCAATAACGAAAAACTGATGGTGATAATTGCAACCACTAAATTATTTGATGTACGTAAATTCATTTAAACCCCTCTCTACTGCTTGTTTAAAAGACCTTAGTTAGGGGTAAAAACATTCATAATTAAATAAAATACAAGAAAAGTCTGAGTATTAGTT
>NZ_JAKEVM010000162.1 GCF_022398475.1 Pseudoalteromonas shioyasakiensis
ATATATATTTTAGCTACTTTGGTTTTTTCATTGTTTTTATCTTCTTTGATGGTTTTAGCTTACTATATAACAGATATGGACTTTAAATATATTTTCATATGTGTAGCAGGAGGAACAGTAGGAGCTGTTTTCTCGATTCTTCAAAGAAATAATGAAATCAGTTTTGATTCACAGATACCTAATAAATACATATATCTTCAGGCCTCTTTTACAGTGATGTTAGGGAGCATTTCTGGAGGTTTAGTATATATTATGTCTATGTCGGATTTAGCTTTAACGTTCGCTAATAAAAATATTTATAGTTTAGTTCTTATATCTATTGTGAGTGGATTTAGTGAAAGAATGATACCTGAGCTTTTTGGAAAAATAGAAGGAGCAAATTAGAAGGGCTAAGCCCTTCTATTAACTACCTGTATTTCTTGCAAGTTCACCTATAATATCTAGTAATTGTTCTTGAAGATCAAATAAATATTTATCTTGTACTTTTGTTTCAGATTTAAGCTTTTTGTACATGGTTTCATGCTCTTTAGCTGACCATTTATAGCGGTGTACAAACTGTACATCTGACGGTTTTACTTTGCCCCAAGGCGTAGTCATAACATTATTATGATATGAAATACTACATTCTGCCCACGGGCCAGTATCTGGCAAGTATCCGCGATACATTATCCAAATCAGTTTTTCGACAGGTTTACTGGCTTTATTAGCTTTTACATATCTCCTTACTTGTCGTTCACTTACTCCGAGTTCTTTAGCTCCTTTTGCATAGTCATATCCGAATAGCGTAACGAACTGCAATTTAAAGTTGCCCATTGTGATTTACTCCTTTATTAAAAATCACAATGCACACTCGGTATCGGTGTAAGTGGTTTCGCTCCCCCCCTATTAGTATATGGGGGGAGGGTGTTTCCCTCGGCTGCTGTGCCGTCCTTAACTCAGCAAGGTTTATCAGAAGGCAATCAACTTTTTTAAAAGACAGACTAGGGCAGTGAGTGCGATTGGCTATTTCACTGAATTGATTCCCGACCATAATAAACTGTACATAAAATGGAAACGATTTCGCGATGAAATGTGAATTTTCTGGAATGTATGACATGGCTACGCCATCCTCCAAGAACTGGAGATACAAAGGTGAGTGGTACGTAATAATTGAATGCAATATTACGTACCAATTGAAAAATTACGTAAAAAGTTACGTACCACTTGAAAGTTACTTCTTAGTGTTTTGAACAAATGTAAAAGTTAGATCTAATAAATCCTTGTCACGAATTAAAGAAATAATCTTTTGCTCTAATTCATTTAATCTGACAGGCTTTGTAGGTTCTTTTCTTGGACGACCAGCGCCTTCACGTTGTCCGCCCCAATACTCATTTTTCCACATAAGTTTTATCCTGGTATTTGATTGTCGTTACATTTTTCAAATACCTGGTACATGAATTTTGTAACTTAATTCAAATACCAGGTTAAGTTTTTAGGTTTCTTACTTTATATCCCAAGCCGCTACGCTCAGGCTTCGCTTGGCGGCTTGGTCTATCAATTAAAATAGGGTATTTAGATCTATTGAATCCTGATTAGATCCTTTTTGATTTTCTGCTTGGGAGTAAGGGTTAGGCGAACAAAAGGCACGATAAACAAAGTTAGTTTTTGTTTGCCTGATAATGACATTGCAAGGGCTGAAATATTGAATACTGAAGCCCATGCTCGCCAGTTCATAAGAGTTGATACTAAACGTGCCGTATTGTTCTGTTATAAATTCGAAGATATATTCTCGATGGGTTCGTTCTGGCCGTTTCACTTCTTGAATACCAGTCACGAATATATCGGTTGCACCATAGGGCAAACCTACAGAAACAGGTTCACCATCAAGAACCTGAACAGCAGCATTATTAGAATTAGCACTAGTATCTTTTTGATTATTGACCACACCAACTTGAGCGGTTTCTTCGACACTTTCCACAGCGCTTTCATTACTGGTGAAATACCATATCCAATACAGTATGCAAAGAAAGACAGCAGCAACTGGAAAGGCAAAAGCAGGACTGTATAAGAAATTTTTACCTTGTCCTTTTGTAATACCTCCGGTAGCGGTCGACTTGTAGCATTTGTGGACTTCAATCGGGATTTTTTTCCATGTGATGGTACTGGATTTGTTTGGCGTTTTGCCATCGAGTTTTGGGTTATGCTCGAAGATACGTGGTCGACGGTTGTAATAGGGGATTGCTGAGAGTCCATCGAAATACTTATGGGCGTAGGCATATTGACTGACGTTTCTAATGTATTTGTGGACGCTGGTGATATCGGGCGTACAGCAGATAATATCCCAGTTGTATTTTCTGTGTCGCATGTAACATTCTTTGAGGGTTTTGGGGTAAATAATATGGCCATGTTCGTTAAATAACTCCCGTCCTAAGTCATCAACATCACCGCTTGTTAAATCATCAGGTTTGAACTTTTCTAATTGAATGTAGTGGTATGTATACCAATGCTCGGGTATCAATTCTTTGTAATTATCTACGTGTTTGTAATTACAGGATTCAGGTTTAAAAGTGGCTTCTGTAGGATAGACATCTTGAACTTCATCAATCAGAACTAATGCGCCCGTTGGCATCCAGTGATACCAATTTCGCCATAAATTAAGACCTTCTTCATTTTGAGAAGAAAGTCTCCAAAGCTGAGCTGAGTCGGGGAAAGTTTCTTGAAGTTCAGTTTCTATTTCTTCAAGCGGTAGTATTCCTTCGATATTGGTAACAACTAAACGACCTTTTCTAAGGGCGGGTAAGACTTCAAACCATACAGCGCTGGCCGATTTGAAAGAACCTGGCGCACCGTGAAAAATTGATGCAGCCATATTACATGAACCTCATAACATAACGAGCAACTAAAGCTTGGATGACAATATTTAAACCATCAAAAAAGCGCATATCAACAAGCGCTGCTTTTACATCTTGTGGTAATGCATTAGCTGCATTTGCTATTTTCGATGCAACTTGAAAATTTTCCAAAATCGCTTTCGATACTGACCACGCAAGCTTCATTGCTTCTAGCTCTGCCGCAATTCTCATCAGCGTGACTTTTTCGATGATAAAAGCTAATGCTCTTTCGAAGAAGTTCGGAACATCATCATCAAGAAAAGTCCAAATATCAGTAAAGAAATGACCCATGGCTTGGGCTGCACCTTCAAAGCCTTCATAGTTACCTTGCGCTGTGCCAGTATCCGTACCTGTACCCGATGTTTCAGCGATAGCTAGCAACGGAAGAAATAGAACGATTAAAATAAAAGTCTTCGTTTTCATGTTAAGGCCCCAATAAAATATACAGTGCAGTTAAAGTAGATATAAGAAGAACGGCAGCAGCAATCAGTTGAAAGAAGCTGGCTAACCGACCTAGCCCCATATCAACATCAGCCCCTTTGATGTTTACGATTCGTTCCTCATAACCACCACCAAAAGACGGAGTGACTTCAAAAAGTGAACCTGATTCGGATTTAATTTGCTGTATGTAATCTTTTAGTTCCTGTCTTTTTTGTGTGATTTCTTCTGTTACGGTTTGTAAGTCTTGTTCGGTAAATAGTTTATTAAGACCTTTATTATTGTTTTTGCGTTTGGCCTGTATGGTAAATGGCTGTTCTTCTTCTCCATCACCTTCACCAGAACCAGAGCCGCCACCTCCGCCACCGACTGGTTTATCTAAAATTCCTTGTAACAGTGAATTTGCTAAATCAGTGTTTAAGTCTGTCATGGCTGTGTTGTAACGGATTTCACCAAGTAGCTCGTTAGATATTTGAATTTCTTCAGCTACACGGTCTAGACGATCATCATTAGAATCACTTGCAGCAATTTGATTCTTGTTCATTGCGTCAAGGTTTTCATTAATCTTGTTTATTGCTGACAGTTCATCGGGTTCAGGTTGAGGGTCTGTTTCTTCGGGCGCTGGTTTCTCTTCAGGTTCTGACGTCTTATCAACTTCTTTATCAGGTGCTCTTTCACACATAACTGGTTCAGCCGAACCGTAGGAAACAGGCATATAGTAACCGCCGTTTTCATCCGTCTGAATTTTGCATTGAGTACCATCGGGATTCTTAAAACACTTTTCTGTTTGACCACCTGTACCAAAAACAAAAGGGTCGTTCTCGGTAGGCTCTGGGCAGAAGTCTTTTTCTTTAGCACACATAAAACCGCTTTCGTGTGAACTATCAGGAACAGGGGTTTCATGAAGAGGGTGCGTTGAAGGTGGGCATTCAAAAGCAATTTCTTCGGAGAAGTTTTTCATATAAAGACTTTTATATGTTGTAGTAGGTAAGTTCTGGCCATTTGAGTAATGACGTGTCCCTTCAATTTTCAAACGAAAACTAGAGCCCTCAGAATAATCACATACGGCAGGACCCCACGTATATTCTGGTGAATTCCCATAAACATAAGTTTCCGCAAAGAGGATACAAGCCTGCTTTCTAGCCTCAAAGTCTGTATAGCCACAACCTCTGGGGCTACTAGAGTAATTCGTAGTTGTAGCAGCGTAAGTACATAGCTTTATCTCTCCATCGGGTGGCTGTAAATCATCCATATCAAGAAAAGTGGCATGAGAGAAAGAGACAAAAAAAGCGCTACTAAGCGCTAATAGAAACATTAGAATTCGCATCGTTGCGCCTTAATTGAAAAGGGCGGTTTTACCCGCCATTGTTAACTGGTTCTTACACCACTGGAGAAGCCTTCGACGAAGCACCACACCAGAAATGACGCAAGGCCAATTGAGGTAACCATGATTAGTTACGTAGTTTTGAAACGATTAAGCCAATACAGAAACCAATTGCAGCAACAGTAATTACACCTGTTACGATAGCGGTGTAGTTTGTTGTGCCATCAGTTACAGCTGCATTGATTGCTTCAGTGTGGTCAGCAGCAAATGCAGAAGCTGAGCCAAGTGCAGACGTTACTAAAAGACCAGCTTTAGCGCGTTTTGTAGCTAAAATGTTCATTACGTTTTTCATGTTGATATCCTTAATATTTAAAGTTTTCCCATTGTTCGGACTACACGGCCTATGCAATGGGCAGTTATAAAAGCGACTAACGCCGCTGAGTTAATAAGGCCAAAAGTAGCCAAGTCAAAAGCAAACAATTCATTAAGAACGTTTACTAAATTTTGTTGTTGGAGTTGTGCAAACTCCGTTTGTGTAACCATCACAAAATCACAAACACCGGTTACGGCTTTAAGGGTTTGGTCTGGTTGGATAGCGACACATTGAGCCATGATTAGCTAACCAGTTTTACATCTGAAACGATGTTACGAGACATGTTCTCAGGGTCAGGCTCTAGAGTTAAATCCACCTCGCAAATACCTTGCTCTTCAGTGATTTTCTTAAACTTGTTATAAAGCGCTTGGTCTTCACGCATGCTTAAAGACTTAGGTTCAAAGCCACATTTTTGAATGTTGTGGTCACCTTGGATAAAGTCTTTCTCAGGTACTAAGTAGCTGATAGATGAAAACGAATAGGGCTTAGCAGCACCTGATTTGCTTGATACACCGCGACCCATCGCGGCAGATAATAAGATTACTTTCATGGGGCTAACTCCATTTGATTTGGTGGTGATATACAGGCCTGATTTATAGAGTCGGGGATATCCCACGGATTAAGGCCTTTGGTTAATTGGTTAATGATTTCGCTGTCTGGTAATTCTTTAACGTGACGTAAGAAATTGAGGTACTTGCCGTAAGACTGTGAGCAATAGCGTTCGAGTCTTTCAGCAACAAAAATCCCACTTACTTTTGGTTTACGTGTAGTGGTTTTAATCTCAAGACGTTTAACGCTAACAAACTCAAAAGCAGGGTATGCAGCAGCAAAAACGGCATCGGTATTGAGAAGTGCATCCAAGGAGATAACACGGTCAATAGACCTAAGCTCAAGCTCAGCACGCACCCAATTAGGTTGAGATTCACTTTGCATTTGCTTGCCTTTTTCATATATACGCGCCATTTTTCCATTTTTGCGACTTCCTACGTAAAGGGTGTTTCCGCCATTGGCTACGCAGTCATAGCGCTTTTGCCAGCCGTGTTTTTTCTTCCATAAAGCTTGTTGCTCATTAGATAATTTTTGCAGTTCGCCAGTCTGAATCCATGAGAAAGAGGGCGCTTGGTTCGTTTTACAGAAGCCGCCTTCTTCTAGATTTTGGAAGTAATTTAGAACAGACTTTTCGCCGTCATAGTCATCATAGGCAATGTCCAAACGGGTGATTTTTACGTTCGGCATTTTCTTAAGCATGGCGTGAAGTTTAGGAATATCGAGACCCGCACAACCTGCGCCAGAGAATGAAATCATCACACCGCCATTGTTCGCACCCCAAGCAACTACGCCTGAATTTACATCATGGCGGTAAAGGGTGGCTGACTTTTCATAGGTGAACATGCCGCCTGAGTTATGGCGATAAGACCAGCTTAAATCATCGGATGTTAAGCGGTCGGCAGCCGTTGCAACTTCAGTATTTAGAAGGTGCATAAACTTAGTAATATCACCTTCAATCAATGAGTTAAGTGTTTTGTAACGTTTAGTTTTGCGTACAACGTTCTTGAAAAAATGCGCCCGTTCTTCACTTGGGATAGCATCAACAGAGCCATAACTACGGTAACGAGGGTTGTTTTCGAACAGCTGGTCATAGTAATAATCAGAGTCATAAACAACCGATTCGTTAACTTCAACGTCTAAATCATCAGTGGCTTGTTGGTCGAATAATTCAGCACAAAGCATCGCGTTATAGGCTTCTTTGTAGGAGGCAAAGTCACCTTTTCCAAACGCAATTTTGGCGTCAAAGCGAAGACGGGCAATTTCGTCAGGGCAAAAAACAACGGTTAAGTAGTCGATTTTGGTTAACTGTTTAGAAGTCTGGGTCATAGTCAAATGCTCCAGAGTCGAACAGTTCTTGCCAGTTTGAGTCATCAACATCGATGATTTCGAAAGGTTCTCCACTTGCATAGTCTATGCAAAAAGCCATAGCTTCAGCGCGTGACGAATACATAAGCGGGTGTTCAATTTTATTGAAACCTAACGCGTATTCCTCAATGCCAGCTATGTATTGGAGATAGAATTTCAAGTTTAGATCCTTTTTATAAAATGACATTCTGTCAATGTTGACAGAGTTTAGTGTTGTTCAAATTATTCTGTCAAGCTCGACAGAATAAGTTTTTTATCTTTTAAAGACGAAACTATGTAAAATAGAGCTCTAAAATCTTAAGCAGGATATTGTTTTGATTGAGTATTTATTTAAAAAGTACGGGTATGAAAAAAAGTCTAGAATTTTTAATTTCTTACCCGAAACTAAGCTACTAATTGAGCAGCAAGATCTAATAAATCAAATCATTTCAGAGAAAGTTACTTCTGGTGAACTTAATCAAGCAGAGGCATTAACTAGGCTAAAAGAAACAATTGACGATTTATTTCTTCTTCAAGGTTTCTTAAATGATGGTGATAACTTAGAGAAATTCCTTGCTTCGAAAACACATAAAGAACTTAAGAATATTGAAAGTAATGATGAAGAACTGCCAGAGCTAAAGGCCAGAAGTCACTTTATTAGAAATGAAAAACAAAACTACGAATACGTGGTTAAAAAGAAGAATAAAAACTAAAATAGTATTAGCGGAGGATTAAACATGACGTTCAGTGCAGAGTTTTTAGAAAAGTACAAAACATTTAAGAACATTGATAAATACAGTGATCTAGCAATATATTTCCCAGAGTTAAATTCTGGAAATATCGCGAATATTAAAAATGGCAAACGTTCTTTAACAGCTAACCAAGTTATTGCTATGGCTGAAGAAATGGGGCTTGATTGGAAAGAAGCTCTTATTAGTTTATCTATTGAAAAAACAAAGGATAAAGAACTAAAAGATCGTTGGTCTGAAATAAAAAAGAAAATAACTGCGGCATGTGTGGCGGTAGCAATGACAATTGCGAGTGCAGCAGTTATGACTAATACAGTCCCGCCTTTGCGGTATCGTAGATAGCCCATAAATTACGGTACGTAACAAAAAGAAAAGGGCGAAAAGCCCTTTTTTATTAGTAAGTTGTATTTGCTGTCATGGTTGACAGTTTGGCATTACCACCCATTTAAACGAGTGTCGTTTTCACAGGGGTTTCCATCATTATCCCCATCCATTTTTGTATTAGGACAGTTGTTGATAAAGAAGATTGCTTCATCCATTGAACTCATTTGTGAACAGTACTGACGACCATCACACTTGAACTTATCATCATCAAAAGAATACCTAAATGACTCTTCCGATGGTTGATAGTCAAATTCAATATCTTCATTGGAAAGCAATTTAGGCGCAAATGCTTGGTATGTTTGCCAAGCTCCAATGACAATAAGAAATATAAAAAATACCTTTTTCATATTAACTCCTTTTAATTTGATTTCTTGTCTAACCAATCACCTCTTAAATGAATTTCCGTTGTTCCTGTACTTGGCCGCTTAGCAGCTCTAGCACAAGCACCATCCATCATCGATTTATTACGATCCGACTGTAATTGCTGGTACTCACTTCTCCAAAAATCACAAATCTCGTTATTTGTTCTTTGAGCATTATTAATAGCTTGTTGCTTTGCAGCCTGTTCAGCTTGACGTTTTCTGAGTTGCCGTTGAGATTCTTCTAACTGTAATTTTGCACGAACAGCTGCTGCTTTAGCATCTCGTTCTGCTTGATTAGCTATTGCCTGTGCTTCTTTGGATAGCACATGAGCCCGATATAGGTAGTAACTTTCCATCGTAGCAAAGATAGAAATACCAGTGAGGGTAAGGCAGAAGTATAGTTTTAAGTAATTGATATTCATAACTAGTCCATTAGTATAAGCTGCTGTTATATTACATTAGAATTAATAAGAAAGGGAATGAAAATGGAGCCTATAATTAATGGTAAAATTGATAAAACTCAGTATCAACACGGTGATACATGTATCATGGGAGAAGTTATCGACTTAATCTATTGTGCTTCTACTAATTGCATTGTTTTCAGAACAGAAAGAGGTACAACATCTTGGGAGTATCAAGATTTAGAAAAGGAAATTACAGACAGAGCTGCTGTAAAATTCAATGAACTTCATGAGTATTTTGATACAACACAAAATGAAAACATTTTAGTTAGCCTTTGTAACGTTTTTTTTAGTGCTATGAATGCTAAAACAATTGAAGAGTGTGATAGTTTATTTGTAGAGATTGAGAAAAGAATAAGAAATATAAAGACACCATATC
>NZ_JAKEVM010000163.1 GCF_022398475.1 Pseudoalteromonas shioyasakiensis
GTATAGGTGCAAGTTTAATAAAATGGTCGTTTTAAAAGCAAGCAGATAAGATTAAATAATTAAAACGTCGTATTTTCGATCAATCCCTGAAATTTTCTATAGATTGAGTATAATGCTCTATAGATTTAAAGTTTCAGAAATCTTTGAACGTAATGAGATGTATTCTGATTTGCTTATTGGCACAGAGAATCTCTTACTGCAAACATATGTTTGAGTATTATTTCCTAGTGGCGTTGAGGAATTTTAATGGATAAACAGATTAAGGTTAAAAATATCCCAACGGAAGTAAAAATCCAGAAACCGGAAAACGCTTCCCTCGATGATAGATTTAATCCACGTAACCGTATTTATGTCCGAGCTGTAACGGGTTTACACCAATTGTTAAGACAACGGATTGGTTTTGTCGGCATGCTTGCATTTATGCTACTACCTTGGATTAACTTCCACGGTCAACAAGCTGTGTTGTTCGATTTGGTAGGGCAAAAGTTTAACATTTTTGGTTTAACGCTTTGGCCACAAGATCTGACTATCCTTGCTTTCATTCTCATGTTGGCGGCGTTTGCCTTGTTCTTAGTAACTACTTTCTATGGACGGGTTTGGTGTGGCTATACTTGCCCGCAAACCGTTTGGACCTTCATTTTTATTTGGTTTGAAGAAAAATTCGAAGGCAGCGCAAATCAACGTAAGAAACTAGATCAACGCCCAATGGACTTTGATAAGTTTTGGCGCAAAAGTGCTAAACACGGCAGCTGGTGGTTATTCTCGCTTTATACCGCATTTACTTTTGTAGGTTACTTTACGCCAATCCGTCAGCTACTGCCTGATCTGTTTACCCTTGATGCAACCGCGTATTCGTATATTTGTCTAGCCGTATTTGCTGTGTGTACCTATGGTAATGCCGGTTGGATGCGCGAGATTATGTGCTTACACATTTGCCCTTATTCTCGCTTTCAGTCAGCTATGTTCGATAAAGATACTTTTACCGTGAGCTATGACGAAGCACGTGGTGAAAGCCGTGGTCCTCGTTCACGTAAGCAAGATCCAAAAGAGCTCGGCTTAGGTGATTGTATCGACTGTAACTTATGTGTGCAGGTCTGCCCAACGGGGATCGATATTCGTAACGGCTTACAATACGAGTGCATTAACTGTGGTGCATGTATCGATGCGTGTGATGGGGTGATGGATAAAATGAATTACCCACGCGGGCTCATTTCCTATACCACCGAGCGTAACTTAGAAACGCCAGACAACAAAACACATGCACTGCGCCCTAAGTTAATTGGCTATCTAGTTATCTTAGTCGTGCTATCAGGGGCGTTAGTAGCAAATATTGCGATGCGCAAACCGATGGAACTCGATATTATTCGTGACCGTAACCAGCTATATCGTGTTGACTTTAATGGTTTAGTCGAAAACACCTATACACTAAAAGTAATTAACAAAGCTCAGCATGAGCAAACCTTTAACATTCGTGTTGAAGGACTCGATAACTTTGAGTACATCGGCAAACAAACATTCACAGTACCTTCTGGTGAATCTTATAATGTGCCACTGTCATTAGTTGTTGATCCTTATGATTTGAAAAAGCCCATGACGAAGTTTGAGTTCGTACTTTCTGTCGATGGTGAGCCAGATGTGCAGATTTCGCAGCCGAGTAACTTCTTTAAGGCGCGATAATTAAGTACACTGAGCGAATGAATAAAAAGCGGGATTTTCCCGCTTTTTTTATATGATGAGGCATTATGAGTAAATTTAGTTTTGTAGACCTTACACCCGATTCAATTTTAGATGCAGTTGAAAGTATCGGTGTTTATGCTGAATCAGGTCTGCTGGCCTTAAATAGCTACGAGAACCGTGTTTATCAATTTAAAGCAGAAGATGGCCATCGTTATGTTGTTAAGTTTTACCGACCAGAGCGTTGGAGTAAGGCGCAAATCTTAGAAGAGCATGCGTTTGCATTTGAGCTTGCCGAGGCTGAAGTGCCGGTTGTTGCGCCTGTTATTATCGAAGGGCAAAGCTTATTTGAGCATAATGGTTATTTGTTTACGTTATTCCCAAGTGTGGGCGGGCGCATTTTTGAAGTTGATAATTTAGATCAACTCGATGTACTTGGCCGCTTAATTGGGCGAATGCACCAAGTAGCTAAGGCAAAGCCATTTGAACATAGGCCTGTAATCAGCTGCGAAGAATACCTTCAGACAGCTAAAGTTCAGTTACAAGCAAGTAACTTGGTGCCAATGGCATTAGAGAACGCCTTTTATACTATTTTAGATTTGGTGATTAAAGAAACCACAGAGCAGTATAAAAATGTTGAAACCATCCGCCTGCACGGCGATTGCCATGCCGGTAATATATTGTGGTCTGGTGACGCGTTAATGTTTGTTGATTTAGATGACAGCCGGCAAGGGCCTGCAATTCAAGATCTTTGGATGATGCTCAGTGGCGATCGTAACAACCAACTGTTACAGTTAGACACCTTAGTGGCTGCTTATGAAGAATTTTGCGACTTTGATCACAGCCAATTAAAGTTGATTGAACCACTTAGAGCAATGCGAATGGTGCATTACATGGGGTGGTTGGCAAAAAGGTGGGATGATCCTGCGTTCCCACGGAACTTTTCATGGTTTGCTGAAGACAAATACTGGGAGCAGCAAATACTAGCGCTAAAAGAACAGCTTGCAGCGCTACAGGAAGCACCATTAAAATTATTACCATAAATTTTTAAAGTTAAGAAAGACGAGAAAACAATGTTTAAAAAATTAAAGTTAAGTCTACTCATTTTATGTTTACCTTTTGCGGCCCTTGCTGCTGATTTCGAAGCAGGCAATCAATACGAAGTATTAAAAGTTGAGAAAAGTGCAACACCTCAAGTAACCGAGTTCTTTTCGTTTTATTGTCCACACTGTTTTCAGTTTGAACCGGTCGCAAAAGCATTAACGGCAAGTCTTCCTGAAGGGACTGAATTTGTAAAAAGCCATGTTAACTTTTTAGGTGGTGTATCTAAGCAAACGCAAAGTAACTTAAGCTATGCCTACTTAATTGCTAAGCAACATGGCAAAGGTGAGCAAGTTGCTGATCAAATCTTTAATAGCATCCACAGACAGCGCGCTTTACTAAAAGATATAAAAGACGTGAAAGCATTACTTGCGACCAATGGTATTAGCAACGATGTGTTTGACGCTGAAATTGCAAGCATGCCAGTGATTAGTGCTGAAAAAGCGATGCAAGATAAGCAGCAAAAATATTCAGATATGGGCGCCCTTACTGGTGTACCAACTTTTATCGTCAATGATAAATATAAAATTAATTTAAACACCATCAAGAGCCAGCAGATGCTTGATGAGTTAGTCGAATTTTTATTAAAACAATAATTTTGGAGTAAGAAGTAATGATCAAGTTAGTAAAAGCTGTATTAATGGCTGCCACGCTAGGTTTAGCGGCAAATGCCTCAGCTGCTCAATATGAAGAAGGTAAGCATTATGAAACGATTGATGCACGCGCTTCTAAAAAGCCTGAAGTAAAAGAGTTCTTCTCATTCTACTGCCCACACTGTAATAACTTCGAGCCAGTAGTGAAAGAGCTTAAAACACTTCTTAAAGATGGCGTTAAATTTAAAAAGAGTCATGTTGATTTTTCAGGTCCTCGTGACCCAGAAATTCAGACTATCTTAGCGCAAGGTTATGCGACGGCTAATGTGTTACCACAGAAAGACGCGTTAGTAGCCGCTGTGTTTAATCATATTCACGGTAAGCGTGCTCGTATTAACGAACTTGCAGATATGAAAGACATCTTTGTTTCACAAGGTGTGTCGGCTGAAGATTTTGATAAGTACTACAACAGCTTCTCTGTACGTACTATGGCGTCTAAGATGAAACGCGACCAAGAATATTACCAACAAAAAGGTGCTTTAAAAGGCGTTCCAACTTTTATTGTTAATGGTAAATACCGTGTAATCCTAGGTGCGGATTCAGGTATTAGCGATGCGAAGAGCATGGCAGACTTAATTAACTACCTAGCTGATAAATAAGCTTAGTTAGTTGAATTTAATAGAAAGCTCCGTTCGCGGAGCTTTTTTGTTGGTAAAGCAAATGCAAAAACTATTAGTTTCAAGCTGTTTGTTAGGAAATCCTGTTCGTTATGACGGGCAATCGCAAAATTTACTCCATCCTGGTTTAGAAACTCTTAAACAGCAAGGAAGGCTCGTTGCATTCTGCCCTGAAGTAGCTGGTGGCTTACCTACACCAAGGCCGCCTGCAGAAATCAAAGCGGGTAGAGTACTTACCAAAGATGCACAAGATGTCACAGTACAGTTTGCTTATGGCGCAGAACAAGCACTTAAGCTTTGCAAAAAGCAGGGCATTCGCTATGCGCTGTTAAAAGAATCAAGCCCTTCATGTGGTCGCAATACTATTTACGATGGTAGTCATTCAGGAAAGAAAATTTCAGGGATGGGATTAACTGCAAAGCTGTTAACCGACAATAATATAGCTGTATACAGCGAGCAGCAGTTGCCAGCGCTATTTGCTGCGCTGGCAGATTGATTTTATTTACGTTGTAAAAACACACCTGATTCGATGTGGTGGGTGTAAGGGAATTGGTCAAAAATCGCAAAACGTTTTACTTCATGGGTTTTGCATAAGTGATCAAGGTCACGCTCTAAGGTATCTGGGTTACACGAGATATAAATAATATTGTCGTAGTTCGCAACTAGGTCACACGTTAGCGTGTCCATGCCTGCACGTGGTGGATCCACTAAAATTGTTTGGCAGTTATAGCTTTTCAGGTCTATACCATCTAAACGAGAGAAAGTACGTTCGCCTTTCATTGCTTGGGTGAACTCTTCACTCGACATACGAATGATATCTAAGTTCTCAACCTTGTTCTGTGCGATATTGTATTGCGCTGAGTAAACCGATGATTTTGAAATCTCAGTGGCTAATACGCGGTCGAATGAGCCTGCAAGAGCAATCGAAAAGTTACCATTCCCACAATATAACTCCAGTAAGTCATTATTGAGTGGTTGGCAAAGGGCTTGTGCCCACTCTAGCATCTTGATGTTTACTTTAGCATTCGGTTGCGTAAAGCTATTTTCGACTTGTTGATAAATAAGCTCTTTACCGTTTACGTTTAAACGCTCGATAACATAGTCATTACCAATCACTTCTTTTTGCTTACGAGCACGGCCAATAAAATCAATCTTAAACTGTGTGCTCAGTTTTGCTTTAAGCTCTTTAATTGCTTGTAGCCACTGCTCATCTAGTTGTTTGTGATACAACAAGCTAACAAGGATCTCACCACTTAAGCTTGAAAGGTAATCGATTTGAAACAGCTTACGGCGCAGAACTTCATTGTCTTTTAAGTTTTCGATCATCGCTTGCATCACTTCACCCACTAAAGGTGCTGCAGGGTCAAACTCATCAACGCGGATCTTTTCTTTAGTTTGTTGATCAAACATGATGTGAAACAGGTCTTCACCTTCATGCCAAACACGAAACTCTGCACGTTGGCGGTAATGAATAGGATCAGAGCCGAACACTTCTAATTTTTCGACCCCAAAACGTCGAAACTGTGAGGTGATGCGCTGCTCTTTCTCACTCAATTGTGCATCGTATTGAGTTGTATCAATTTTTATAACCGCCATGGCTGATTACCTTTTATCTCTTAGCTTTATAACGGCGCTATTGTAGGGAGCGCTGAGGATTTGTCTAGTTTTGTTATTTAATTTAGTGTCGTTTTTTTATACAAAAAACTTAAGTTTTGTGGTTTTTGGCCGATAATGAGTTAACCATAACATGGAGTCGGATCATGAAAATTGGCAACCTAGGCTATATGCCTAATACAAATGTGAATAAATACAATGGTAAACAGGCACTGCAGCAGCCTACCATTCAAAATCGTCAAGATAGTTATCAGCAACGCGGCAGAGAGCTCGCGGCAAAAGTTCTTGATGATAAACTTGCTGAGGCACTAGGTTTACCTAAAGCCGAAGAGAAAAAAGATAAACCCTTGTTCGACTTTGAAGAGATCGTGAAAAACGTACTCGACTTTGTTGGCGGCGCACTTCGTAAAGCAAAAGCCGATGGTGCTGATGATGAAAAACTCAAAGGCATGCTAGGTGATGCACGTAAAGGTGTGCAAATGGGCATCGACGATGCGTATGATGAGCTTAAAGAGTCAGGTATTCTTAACGATGACATCGAAGAGGGTATCGAAAAGTCTAAAGAAGGTATCTTTAAAGGTATTGATGAATTAGAAGAAGACTTGTTCAATCCTAAACCTAATGCGGTTTCAGTAAGCCAAGCTCAATACATCAGTTTAAGTAATAACGCAGAGTACACTTTCACCACCGCTGAAGGTGACGAAGTAAGTATTAGCTTTGCTGATGCATACGAAAGTAAGTCTGCAAGCAGTTATAGCAAAAATGGCGACAACGAAGCCTTTGTCAGTGAGTCTTCGCAATCACGAGATTTATCATTCTCGATGTCGGTCAATGGTGATTTAAATGAGCAAGAGCAGCAAGCTATCAATGAATTGATGGAAGATTTGCAGAGTGTTAGCGAAACATTCTTCTCTGGTTCATTAGAAGATGCCTTTGAACAAGCTAAAGAGCTTAACTTAGGTAACGAGCAACTCGTTGGCTTTACGATGGATCTGAAACAAACCAAAACAGTAGCAGCGATTAAAGGCTATGAAGAATATAAACCAGCCCCTGAAAAAGAAGTTGCTGAGAAAATAGCGCCATTTAATGACGACTTGAAACAGGCGTTTAATAAAGCGGGTGACATTGGTTTGCAAAATGAACTGGCTGGCATCTTACAATGGTTAAACCAAGATAAAGAAGAAGTCAGTAAGCTGGTGGATTATACCAAAGCAATGTTTGAGCAAATGAATAAGCTTCGCTCGGCAACAGAAGAAGAGGCTTAGTCCTTTCTTTCTTTTTATAAAGCTGCATGGCAAACTGCTGACCTTTGATGATCCGAGGTAAGCAGTTTGTCAGTTCATATAATGGTGTTTGATTCTGGTATAGGTGGAACAACCGTACTTGAACAGATCCAAGTATTGATCCCAGATGCTGATTATAGTTATTTTATGGACAATGCTTTATTGCCTTATGGCGCGCAAAGTCAGCAAACGATCATAGCCCGCCTTTTTGCGCTACTACAGTTTATCGAAACAGCAAACTTAAACGTTGATATCCTAGTTATTGCGTGTAATACCGCCTCTACCTCTGCCTTAGAAACTATTCGCCAGCACACAAATATAGAAGTTGTCGGGGTAGTACCTGCGATAAAACCCGCTTGCGCTATAAGTAACAGCAAACATATTGGTTTACTGGCAACACCATCAACCATCAAGAGTCGCTATACTGCAAACTTAATTAGTACTCATAGCCAAGACACACAAGTGAGCTTATATGGCTCAACTGAGCTGGTAGAAATTGCTGAAACACTATTTCATACGCAGAAAATCAATGAAGCAAAGCTTGAGAATGTATTGAGTGATTTAGCGATAGCAGAAGATATAGATGTATTGGTACTTGGCTGTACACACTTTCCATTACTAGCCAGAGCGATTAGTGACTACTATAAACAACAGATCTTCCTTATTGACTCAGGCAAAGCGATTGCTAAGCGCGTTGAAAGTTTAATTGCTCTACGAGGCTTTACTCTTACTACAGATAAAAAAAAGCCGCTGCACTATTATGCAACGGCTCCTATTGGTCATTCGCAATTAAGCGTTGAGCTTATTACGCTGACTGATCAGATCCCTCACGAAAGCTGTTAGCTTCGTTCTCTTGTTTTTGTTTTGCTTCACGCACTTTTAAAGTACGTTGTTGGAATTCGCTATCATTTAATTGATTGATTGCTTTATCTGCATCAGCTTCAGCCATTTCAACAAAACCAAAGCCACGACGTTTACCTGTATTTTTATCTTTTAATAAACGTACATTGAAAACTTTGCCTTGTTCTTCGAATAAAGCACGAACAACACCTTCATTAGCACGATAAGGTAGGTTGCCAACATAAAGTGTTTTTGTTTTTACTTCGGCCTCCTCACTTGACGCTGATGAAAGTGCTGCAATAACTAAAGCACCAATTAATAAGCCTGCACCAAATAGCAATGCTGGGTCTAAAGCTAAGCTTGCAAGTGCGAACTTAACAACCACAAAACCTAAAACAGCAAGAATAACGGAGAAAAGAAAAGATTTTTGATCGGGTAATTTCATTTTGATCTACCAATAAACAAGAAATAAACATTAATTTAACATTGTGAACTTGCTATCTTAACGAGTTAAATGAACATAGCAATGAAATTTGCATTAAATTATGAATATTGGCTTAAAAAACAGCCATAATAGCGACCGTTTTTGCTGTTTTCGGTAAATTTAGTTCGCTTTTTGAGCGAACAGTAAAAAGATCGAAAAAAAGTGTTGATCTGTTTTTGGATCTCCCTATAATGCGACCCCACTGACACGGCGGGCAGCAACGAAAGATGCTGAACAACGTAGCAGAGAGTTAAGTAAAACTTCGGTTTCAAATAATCGAAAGAAAGTTTGAAATTAAGTGTTGACTCGAAAAATTAAGGATGTATTATACGCATCCCTAGCGACAACGTCGCAACGTTCTTTAACAATATAAAGCAATCATCTGTGTGGGCACTCGTACAGATTGAGTTCTAACAGCAGATTCTAGTTCGCTAGATGACGCAAACAAATTTAGAGTCTCAATTGAACTGAGTGACCAACGGAAACAAGTTTACTTGTTTCAGCACAGTCAATTCGATTCGAAAGAATCAAAATTCAGAATTCATTGAGCACGAAACTTCGGTTTCAAAAAACTTTTAATTGAAGAGTTTGATCATGGCTCAGATTGAACGCTGGCGGCAGGCCTAACACATGCAAGTCGAGCGGAAACGAAGAGGTGCTTGCACCTCTGGCGTCGAGCGGCGGACGGGTGAGTAATGCTTGGGAATATGCCTTATGGTGGGGGACAACAGTTGGAAACGACTGCTAATACCGCATGATGTCTACGGACCAAAGTGGGGGACCTTCGGGCCTCACGCCATAAGATTAGCCCAAGTGGGATTAGCTAGTTGGTGAGGTAATGGCTCACCAAGGCGACGATCCCTAGCTGGTTTGAGAGGATGATCAGCCACACTGGGACTGAGACACGGCCCAGACTCCTACGG
>NZ_JAKEVM010000164.1 GCF_022398475.1 Pseudoalteromonas shioyasakiensis
GATAATAACTCAGCCACTCTAACTCTGTACAAGAAACAGGTAAGAGATATCAACGAGAGCCACACTACAAAAAAATACTGAATAGTGCCTTTAGTTAAAACAAATACAATAGTTGCTAAAATATATAGAACAAGTAACAAATAAAGTTTATGTCTAGGAAAACCATGCCAAATAAAAGCACTAGCCTCTGTTCTTATCATAAAAAAAGTAAAAAATGATAAAAGTGTTGCTAGAGCTGCGCCTGCCGCTCCTTTTAAAGGAACTAAAAGCATGTTCAGTGCACAATTAACTAAAAGTGCAATAATTGAAGCCGACATACTTAATGTGCTTTTTCTAGTTACTCCTATACCCACACCAGTCACTTGCGAAAACATATAAAATAATGGAACAGTGGCACATGGGAGTAATAAATACTCTATACTCGCATAATCAGTTGGAAAAAAATAAGGTAGTAAAAATGAAAAAACACCAAGAAATGACCAAATAAATGCAATAAGTAACATCATAAAATCGACTATTTTTTGTAACTTTACAAGATCTACTCCATCTTTGACCCAGCGATATAGTATAGGATGCCAAATATTAGTAAAAATAGTCGAAATAACAGCAACAGAGCCCGCTATAGTGACAGCGAGTGAAAATACGCCTAACTCTTCAAAGCCAGATATACTTCTAATAAAAAAGCGATCTATTGTCGTTAACGCCCAATATGATATTCCACCAACAACTAATGGAAAACTAAATAAGATCGTTTTTTTAAGCAAAGAATAGTCAAAAGAGCTGTTAAGAGATTTAATCCACGTATCTCTTGTAACCCAACAAAAAACAAAAAATGTAATTAAAATTGATAACGAGCTCATGTGCATTAAAGTTATAAACTCTGCGTTAAGTCGCATCAGTGGAATTGTACCTATAAACAATATTAGCAACAGCTTCGGTATTATTTGTGTGAGGGAGAAAGCTAAGCCTCTTTCTTCCATACGTACAACGTGCGAAAAAAAATTAATAAAGAGGCTACAAAATATACTTATTACTAGTAAAAAGGTTAAATATTGCGACTCTATACCAAACAATAACTTTGAAATAGAAAATGGCAGAAGCAATATTACTAAACATGTTAATGATAGAAAGATAAAGCCCGGTATAATGCATATTTTAAAAAGGAGTGGTTTATCTGTTACTTCATGATATTCCCTAACATAAGCCTGATGCATTGCAAGACTGAATAAAGCAACAGACAAGCTCAATATTACTTGTAGCATGGTTAGCCTTCCAACATCCTCAACTGAAAAAAACCAAGCGACAAATGGGACAGTAATCAGACTCAAAAAAGCCCCTCCTAAGGGGCCTATTGAAAAGTACATTAACTTTTTAATATTCACGAGAAAAAGTCCAATGTAGCCTTAATTACCTTTTTTTGATCTAACTCCTCAAAACCATAGTACAGAGGCAGCCTGACTAATCTTTCACTTTCGTGAGTTGTAAATTTATCTTTACCGCTAAATACACTGGCTTGGTTTCCTGCTGGTGAACTATGTAGAGGTACATAATGAAAAACTGCCGCTATACCACAAGATTTTAAATAATCAATAAACATATTCCGTGTGGTTAGATCTGTTAATTTAAGATAAAACATGTGTGCATTGTGTTCACATTCTGAAGGAATATGCGGTAATTCAACCATATTCGCGTTCTTCAAACCTTTAAAAGCATCATAGTATGCTTTCCATGAGCTTAAGCGGGCTTGATTAATCTCGTCTATACTTTCTAATTGCCCCCAGAGGTATGCTGCCTGTAAATCACTTGGTAAAAAACTACTACCGATATCAACCCATGTATACTTATCTACTGAGCCACGAATAAAGTTACTTCTATTAGTACCTTTCTCTCTTATTATCTCTGCTCTTTCGGTAAATTTAGAGTTATTAATCACTAGTAGACCACCCTCACCTCCACTAGTATAGTTTTTAGTGTCATGAAAACTAAATGCCCCAATATCGCCTAATGTACCAAGCGGCTTCCCCTTGTAAAATGACCTTACCCCTTGTGCTGCATCTTCAATAACAAATAGGTTATGCTTTTTAGCTAAAGCTAATATTGTATCCATTTCACACGCAACACCAGCATAATGAACGGGGACTATTGCCTTTGTTTTATTTGTTATTGCAGCTTCAATTAGATTTTCATTGATATTCATAGTGTCGGGTCTAATATCAACAAAAATAATTTTAGCACCTCTTAACAAAAAAGCATTTGCTGTACTCACAAATGTATAGCTAGGCATTATAATTTCGTCGCCAGGTTGAGTATCAATCAAAATAGCAGCCATTTCTAAAGCATGAGTACAAGAAGGAGTTAATAAAGCTCTATGACACGCTAGTTCTTTAACAAACCAGTTATGGCAAAGCTTGGTAAACTTCCCATCGCCAGACAATTTACCAGCTTTCATAGCCTCTAATACGTATTTCTCTTCATTGCCGGTATATGGAGTTTTGTTAAACTCAATCATGGTTGTACCTTAAGTAAGCTTCTTTAATTTTTCAATATCAGGTGATTGGGAAATAACTGAGTAATTTTCGCGTATTTTTTCGACAGGCCAGTCCCACCACTTTATTTTAAGCAAAATCTCGATCGTCTCTTTTGGAAACCTATATTTTATAACTTTAGCGGGATTACCTGCAACAATAGCATAAGGCGGCACGTCTTTAGTTACGACAGCATTTGCTCCAACGACTGCACCATCTCCAACTTCAACTCCCCTTGTTATAACTGCACCTGCAGCAATCCATACGTCACTCCCAATAACAACAGAATTCTCGAATCTATTGTAGGCGCTCTCTTCATATGGAGGGCGTATATTATCAGTAGAATTATAAAGAAATGAATGTTGAGTAACACGGGAGTAGTCATGATTAGCACCTCCAATAGAAACATTCCAAGAAATACTTGTGTAGCGACCTATGACAGAATGGAGGATCAGCGTATTACGACCTGTGTAGCTGTAAACACCTAATTGAGAGTTATCTATATGGTTATTTCTATCAATCCTAACAGCATGGAAAAGTGTAGAATTAACAACCTTGGAAAAATCACCAACACTAGATTTCTCGCTCAATTGAGATTTGAATATAGTGACATAGTTGTATAGCTTCACACTCTCATGTATTGAGCTTTCCTTTACTTCTGCTTGTGGGGTCATTTAATAATAATCTCTATAGCAGATACTAATTCTTGAGCTAATAATTCAGCTTTAGAGCTTGTGTCAGATATCACAATTACATGTCCTAACCTATCTGGTCCCACCTTAAATGCATTTACATGTTCACCTTTACCTACATCAAGTTTTAAATCAATTAGCATAGGATGATTCTGCACATGAGCCGGAATTTCGATGCTTTCGACAACTCCTGATTTTTCTGAGCGAATTAAAAGTGCTGCGTTAGGTTGCTTTGAAGCATCACTGTCTATCGTCAAAGGCTTGCCTACAGCCAGACCTATCAGATATTCGTAGATATTAACCCCATTGTAAATAGAGATATTTTCAGGTAAACAAGTTGCTCCCATTCTAGCGCCAATTTCTAAAATATAAACTTCGCTGCCACAAACCATCAGATCTACATTTGCAACTGTATTTTTTAAACCAATTGCTTTAACAGCTAAATTAATTACCTCTACACACTTTTCTTCAACATTTTTGGGGAGTTTTACAGGTAATGAATGACCAATAGGCACACTTATCGGTGGTTCAGTAACCACATCATTATGTATAAAAATTTTATCTACTCTATCACCAGAAACGAGAGCTTGCGCCCCAACCTCATATCCATCAATAAACTGCTCAACAATCACACTGGAGGCTTTTGATACTGCTAAAGCCTCACGAAAAGCATCCGTTACTTCATCATCATTTGCAACTTTTGTCACACCTCGACTCCCTGACGAGTCGATAGCTTTAATCATCACAGGGTAACCAATAGCAGAAGCTTCTTTTTTTGCATCTGAAATACTGTAAACTTCTCGATATTGAGCAGTTTTGACACCGTGATTGACCAAACACTGCTTCATCAATGACTTATCCATACTTCTTTGTGCTGCTAAAAAGCCGGTGCCAGGCAAGTTCAGCTTATCAACGACGAAACCGATTGAAGGTACAGCTACATCCGTTCCGGTAGTTAAAATTCCAGAAATATCGTATTCAATAGCCGCTGCTAAAACTGCATCTTTATCTCTAGTATCTGAGTTTACAATATGATCTGCAATTTCGAGGCCTGGGTAATTTCCCATTGGGGAGACAACTATAGCTTTATAACCTAACTCTTTAACCTTTTTGATTAAGGGAACCTGATATATTCCAGCACCTAATATCATTATTTTCACAATTTATTCCACTCTATGACTTTGCAACAAAGGCTATTAATACACTTCACAAATATATAATAGCTACTCAGCTAATAACGTTAAATAATGCCCATAACTATTTTTTTTTAATAGCTTTGCTCGTTTTTTTATATCATTTTTAGTTAGCCAAGAATTGTTTAATGCTATCTCTTCTAAGCAAGCAATTTTATAGCCTTGTCTTTTTTCTATAGTCTCAACAAATTGTGCAGCTTCGAGTAAGCTTTCATGTGTTCCTGTGTCTAACCATGCAAAGCCGCGACCTAAGCGCTCAACATTAAGCTTACTCTGTTTTAAATACATTTCATTTAAGCATGTAATTTCAAGTTCACCTCTTTGTGAAGGCTTCACCTTCTTTGCTATATCAACAACAGAGTTATCGTAAAAATAAAGACCTGTAACAGCAAAGTTAGATTTAGGTACTTCAGGTTTTTCTTCTATTGAAATAGCTTTTTTATCTCTGTCAAACTCAACTACTCCAAAACGTTCTGGATCCTTTACTTGATATCCAAAAACAGTAGCTCCTAAACCATTTTTTGCATTTTCTACAGCATTTTTAAGTTTAGGAGTAAAACCTTCGCCGTAAAAAATATTATCTCCTAATACTAGGCAAACATCGTCATTACCGATGAAGCTTTCGCCTAAAATAAATGCTTGCGCTAGACCTTCTGGCTCAGGCTGTACAGTATAACTTAGCTCAATACCAAACTGTGAACCATCTCCTAATAACCGTTTAAAAGAATCAGAATCTTCTGGGGTGGTTATAATTAAAATTTCTCGAATACCAGCAAGCATTAAGACTGAAAGAGGGTAATAGATCATTGGCTTATCGTAAATGGGTAATAACTGCTTTGATACCCCCATTGTTATAGGATAAAGGCGAGTGCCAGAGCCCCCAGCTAGGATTATTCCTTTCATATTAGTTGCTCCCCTTTAACTCACCTAAACGCTCGCGCTGGTAAGAACCACTCTGGACATTTTCACACCATTCCTGGTTATCTAAATACCATTGAACTGTTTTTCGTAACCCTGTTTCAAAGGTTTCAACGGGTTGCCAATTTAGTTCTTTAGACATTTTTGAAGCATCGATCGCATATCGTCTATCATGACCTGGTCGATCGGTTACATATGTGATCAAAGAAGAATAACTAGCTAATGGTTCTCCATCTTTAGACTTTATATTTCTTGCTTCACTTGGTGCTATCTCATCTAAAATGCTACAAATTGTTTTAACGACTTCAATATTTTGTTTTTCATTATGACCACCTATATTGTAGGTCTCTCCAATTCTCCCTTCTGTGAGCACTTTATATAAAGCACGAGCATGATCTTCTACAAACAACCAATCTCTAATTTGATCGCCTTTACCATATACAGGTAACTCTTTACCCTCTAAAGCATTTAAAATAACGAGCGGTATTAACTTTTCAGGAAAATGATATGGGCCATAATTATTTGAACAGTTAGTAATTAGTGTAGGTAAACCGTATGTACGCATCCAAGCCCTTACTAAATGATCGCTTGATGCTTTGCTGGCAGAATATGGACTGCTGGGTGCATATGGCGTATCTTCAGTAAATAATGGTAATTTTTCATCATTAACTTCACTTGGGTGAGGTAAGTCTCCATAAACTTCATCCGTTGAAATATGGTGAAGTCTAAACGATGATTTCTTTTCATCATCTAATTGACTCCAATACTGTCTGGACACTTCAAGTAAATTATATGTACCGACTATATTTGTTTGGATGAATTCAGTTGGCCCTGTAATTGAACGATCAACGTGACTTTCTGCAGCTAAGTGCATCACAACATCTGGTTTGTGACTAACAAAAATACGCTCTAGCTCTTTATAGTTACAAATATCGACGTGTTCAAATGCATACCTTTCATCAGAGGCTATGCAATCCAATGACTCTAAGTTACCCGCATATGTAAGCTTATCCACATTGACCACTGAGTGAGGAGTGCAGTTAATAATATAACGGACTAAAGCTGAGCCAATAAAACCTGCTCCTCCTGTGACTAAAACCTTCATTTCCAAATACCTTTCGTATCTATAAGATATGGACTATCAATTTTACTTTCTTTAAATGTTTTATGGTCTACAAGTAGTAAGTGAACGTCAGCCTCATGACTTGCAACGTCAAACGACTTTAATTGCAAATTATCGATATTATTTGGTAATGCATCAATATTTGGTTCCACAGCAATTACTTTTCCTGCATGAAAATCAGCAATACTAAGAGATATATTTAAAGCAGGGCTTTCTCTTAAATCATCTATATCAGGTTTAAATGCTAAGCCATAACAGGCTACAACAACATCTTTAGCTGTTTTGCTTGGGTTTGACTGTAAAAAGTCAACTATTGCTAGTTTTACTTTGTTAATTACCCATTGTGGCTTTGCGTCATTCACCTTACGTGCTGTATGGATAATTTGAGCCTCTTCAGGTGTATTACTTACTATAAACCATGGATCTACAGCAATGCAGTGCCCTCCAACGCCGGGACCTGGTTGAAGAATATTAATTCTTGGGTGCCTATTCGCTAAAGAGATTAGCTCCCAAACATCTATATCTAATTTGTCACAGATTATTGAAAGCTCATTAGCAAAAGCAATTTGTACATCACGGCATGAATTTTCAGTTAATTTAGCCATTTCAGCAGTACGAGCATTTGTAATTACACACTCGCCTTGTACAAATGTTCTATATAACTCAACTGCTCGCGCAGAACATTTAGCTGTCATTCCGCCTATTACACGATCATTCTCAACTAACTCCCTAACAACATGCCCTGGTAATACCCTTTCTGGACAATGTGCTATGTTAATGTCTGAATCTTCACCTGAATTTTGAGGAAAAGTTAAATCTGTTCTTAATTCAGCTAACCATTCAGACATTTTTTCTGTAGCACCAACCGGTGACGTCGATTCTAGTATTACTAAATCACCTTTTTTAATTACTGGTGCAATCGACTCACTCGCTTTTTTGATATATGTTAAATCTGGTTCTGGAATTTCTGACTCACTGTTTTTAAATGGAGTCGGAACGGCAATTAAGAAGGCATCTGCGGGTTCAGCTTCTAAAGTTGCTCGTAAATACCCCTCAGTTACAGCGGCATGAACAATCATATCTAAATCAGGTTCAACTATATGAATTTGCCCTTGATTAATAATATCTACTGCATGCTGGTTTACATCAACTCCAATTACTTTCTTTCTACGAGATGCAAACATTGCTGCAGTTGGGAGGCCTATATAACCTAAACCAATAACTGAGATTGTATTAAATGACATGGTTATCCTTTTGTGTAGAGCTAGGTACTAGGTCTACAAGTTCTAATTTAAAACTTTTTAAATCAAGCCATATATTAGGCTTTTAAGCTATAAAGCTATTTCTATACTGTTCAAATACGGTTAAAAATCGTAACTAAAAGTTAATTTTCCGCCAAATAGTCACAAATTCTTTGACAAGCTTTACCATCACCATATGGGTTATGGGCACGACTCATAATTTTGTAAGCGTTCTCACTTGTTAATAAATCACTAAGTGAAGTTGTAATTTTATCTACACTAGTTCCAACGAGCTTTACTGTTCCTGCTTCTACAGCTTCTGGGCGCTCTGTAGTATCACGCATTACCAGTACAGGCTTTCCAAGGCTTGGAGCTTCTTCCTGAATTCCTCCTGAATCAGTTAAAATAACGTGTGCACGATTCATCAAATATACAAAAGGTAAGTATTGCTGCGGCTCGATGAGATATACATTATCAAGATCACTTAAAAAGCGCTTCACTGGCTCTTGCACGTTTGGATTTAAATGAACTGGATATAAAATCTGACAATTTGGATATGACTTAGCTGTTTTAGCTAACGCTTTACAAATTCTTTCAAATCCTCCACCAAAGCTTTCACGGCGATGTCCGGTGACTAAAATTAGTTTTTTATTGTCATCAAGCATTGGGAACTGAGCTGCAAGAGTATTATTTAAGTCACTTTGGCTTTCTATTTGCTCTTTTACCATGAGCAATGCATCAATGACTGTATTACCTGTTACGCTTATATTCTCTTTTTCATAGTTTTCTTTTAACAGGTTTTGTTTTGAGGTTTCTGTGGGTGCAAAGTGATATTTAGTTAATGCCCCCGTTAATTTTCGGTTTGCTTCTTCTGGCCATGGTGAATAAATATTCCCCGTACGTAAACCAGCTTCAACATGCCCGACTGAAATTTGCTCGTAATATGCTGCAAGGCTTGCTGCAAAAGTAGTAGCAGTATCTCCATGTACTAGTACAACATCTGGCTTAAACTCTTTTAGTACTGGAGTTAATTCTAATAAAATACGACTTGTAACTTCAGGGAGGGTTTGTCCTGATTTCATTATATTTAGATCAAAGTCCGGTTCAATACTAAAAATATCAAGTACTTGATCAAGCATTTCTCGATGTTGTGCAGTAACACATACTTTTGCATCAAAACGTTCATCACAAGCTAATAAGCGAATCAAAGGAGCCATTTTAATTGCTTCTGGACGAGTGCCAAACACTGTCAATACTTTCT
>NZ_JAKEVM010000165.1 GCF_022398475.1 Pseudoalteromonas shioyasakiensis
TTATTAAAGAATATATGTTGTAGCTTTTTTGGCTGTTAACATTAGCAAATCCAAACCAATTACCCTGGATAGTTAATTGAGTTTGATCTAAAAAGGTGGCCATAGGATTGGTCACCTTTTTTCTTTTTATTGGCACACAGCTTGTTTGCTGAGTTTTCACCAATCATGATCTAGATCAATAAAATTACTGGGCAGGTTATTATACTGCCGCGCTTCATTATCGTATTAATTCATGCAACCGACTTGTACTCGGTTCGATGTGTGGAGCTTTCATGTCGTCACCTATTTTGACCCCTCGTCCTTTTACGCCTGAGTTGTTATCACCTGCGGGTAGTTTAAAGAATATGCGTTATGCCTTTGCCTATGGTGCAGATGCCGTTTACGCTGGCCAGCCTCGTTATAGCCTTCGTGTTCGTAACAATGAGTTTGACCTAGATAATCTGCAAGTTGGTATCAACGAAGCCCATGCGCAAAATAAAAAGTTGTATGTGGTGTCGAACATTGCTCCTCACAATGCCAAGGTAAAATCGTATTTACGCGATATTGAGCCTGTCATTGAGATGCAGCCAGATGCGCTGATCATGTCTGATCCTGGGCTTATTATGTTAGTGCGTGAAAAGTGGCCAGATATGCCTATTCACTTATCTGTGCAGGCCAATGCGGTGAACTATGCCACAGTGAACTTTTGGGCTCAGCAGGGTATTGAACGAGTCATTTTATCGCGCGAATTATCGCTTGAAGAAATCGCTGAAATTCGTGAACTATGCCCAAATACAGAACTTGAAGTGTTTGTTCACGGTGCACTTTGTATGGCGTACTCTGGCCGTTGTTTGCTATCGGGTTATATAAATAAACGCGATCCAAATCAAGGAACGTGTACCAATGCATGTCGATGGAACTACGATGTGAAACCAGGCACCGAGAATGAAACCGGCGAAATGGTGCATAAAATTGACCCTAAAGCGGTGATCCCAACCCTAGGTGATGGTGCACCAAGTAACGAAGTATTCATGCTTGAAGAGCAAGGGCGCCCTGGTGAGTACATGCCTGCTTTTGAAGACGAGCATGGCACTTACATTATGAACTCAAAAGATTTACGTGCAGTTCAATATGTTGATCAACTGACGAAAATGGGCGTGCATAGTTTAAAAATTGAAGGCCGTACCAAGTCTTTCTACTATGTTGCTCGTACTGCACAAGTGTATCGTAAAGCCATTGATGATGCCGTTGCTGGCCGTCCATTTGACGCAAACTTATTTAAAACTCTTGAGAATTTAGCGCACCGCGGCTACACCGAAGGGTTCTTAAAACGCCATGCACATCAAGACTATCAAAACTATGAGTACGGTCATTCGGTATCAGATAAACAGCAGTTTGTCGGTGAAGTATTAGGTCGCAACGATAATGGCTTAGTTGAAATTGATGTGAAAAATAAGTTCTGTACTGGTCATTCACTTGAGCTTATGACACCAAAAGGCAACATCAACTTTAAGTTGGATTTTATGGAAAACAAAAAAGGCGAAGCCATTAGCGATGCAAAAGGCTCTGGTCATATTGTTAAAATTCCTCTGCCAGAAGATATCGATTTAGATCACGCAATCTTAATGCGTAATCTAGATGCCGACCAAGATACCCGTAATCCATTCAAAAAAGCATAATAAAAGATGCGCTAAGTCATACTTAGCGCATTGATCTCATCTTTTTTTGGTATTTCACTGTCGTTACTAGCTATTTTTACTATTCTTTTTTCTAAGGGTAATAATTAAACATAGTCAAAAACTATAGTGAAATACGTTGTTCATCCATCACATCATAAAGAGCTTTTACACACAGTACCTTATGTTGCGGTAGGGGTATTGCTGCTGGCTATTGTCTTACTACTTGAGCGATTAGGGCTTATTGCTGCTATTCCTTTTTATGTAGCAATGCATACGAGCGTCGAATTGTTCTCAGTTGTGATCTCGTTTTTAATTTTTGCAATTGGTTGGAACACTTGGCATTTCACCAATAACTACAAACTGTTATTACTTTCTTGCACCATGTTGTGCGTTGCCATTTTTGATTCATTGCACTTTTTAGCTTTTGACAGCATGCACGAAGGCAATGCAGACATGAACTTGGTATTAAGTTTTTGGCTCATTGCTCGGTTATTTAATGGAGCTGCTTTTTTAATTATTGCAGCAGGGATTTGGGTTAAATATAAACCGTTAAATGCGCGTGCCTTACTTACCTCTTTACTGCTTTTTAGTTTGTTTATTGCAAGCTCTCTTTTTTATTTTCCAGGTTTACTGCCAGACATATACATAGAAGGAGTCGGTGGTAGCCATATTAAGTTTTTAATTGATCTACTTGTTTTAGCGCTATACGGTGCCGCTGTTTTGATGTTTTCGACACAACTTCGTAAGCCCAGAACAAATTTAAATATTGCCGGTAAAACATTAGTTTGCCTATTAGCTATTTTAAGTGAGGCCTGTTTTGTGGTGTCTAATGATGCGTCGCATACCACTAACACCTTTAATTTTTTTGGGCATGTATATAAAGGGCTCACCTACTTTTTACTGTATAAAATCCTCTTTGTTGAAACTGTAACTAAACCGTATGCAGCACTGGATAACTCCTCTAATCAGTTAAAAGCAACACTTACTGCACTGCCAGACTCTGTGTTTGAGCTAGAAAAAGACGGTACTTTTCGCGAAGTCTTCAGTGATAACTCCGATAGCCATGTCTTTACTAAAGCGATGGTTGGGCAAAATATTAGTAGTATGTTTGAAAAATCTGATGCGCAAGATTTTATGCGCACGCTAATGGAGGCAAAAAAATCAGCTGTTTGTTTGGTCAATACCTTACCCATTAGCGTAAATGGTTGGGTTATTCATTTTGAATTTTCGATTACCTTGTTCGAACACGATAATGATGGACCAACGTATTTAGTAAACGCCCGCGATGTGTCGGATAAAGTTGGGCGTATGGCGGCACTTGCTCAGCAAAGTAAATTTAATAGGGGTTTATTACAGCTAACCGAAATTTCGTTTCAAGACGATCAAGATGTGTTGTTGAATTATGCTGTTAATCAAGCCCTCGAAATTACCAATTGCGATGGCGCAGCCTTGTTTATTTGTAACGAACAAAAGCAACATGATTATCGAGCCCAGAAAGGTAATGTTTTTGATGTGTGCACTGAAAAGTTACAAGGCAAAATTGCGGCAGGGCAAGCTGTCATTGTTAACCGAAAACATGCGAAAGAATACGGGTTACCTGGCGACTCTAACTCATTGTTAGTGGTGCCAGTGATACGCCATAGTCAGTGCCATATGGCCATTATTTTGCAGCATCAAAGCAAGGTGTTTAGTGTACAAGATAAAAACATGCTAACGGTTTGGGCTGAGTCAGTGTGGCAATGGTTTCATAAAATTACTCTAAACAAACGCATGCACATATTGTCTCAAGCGGTTGAGCAAAACCCACACCCCATTATGTTTACCAATACAGATGCAAAAATTGAGTATATGAATCGCGCTTACCTCGATATGTGTCAGTACGAGTATGATGAACTAATAGGTCAGAGCCCGCATAAAATCAGTGCCGGTCAAACTGAACCAGCTGTTTATCAAACAATGTGGGAGCACTTAAAAAATCGAAAAGCCTGGGTGGGTGCTTTGGTTAACATGACCAAGCACGGTAAGGTGATTGTTGAGCAAACGACCATTTACCCAATAATGGATAAGCAAGGGAAGGTGAGTAACTACATTTCGTTTCAGCATGATGTAACCAAAGAAGTTGAAAGTGAAACCCTCATACATCAACTTTCTTATTTTGATCAGCTAACGGGGCTTGCAAACCAAGACAAGTTGCAGATGGAATTTGAACAAACCATTAAGCTTCAAGCAGATACAAAAGCAGCCTTTATTTTAATTGGTTTAGATAACTTTAAAATTCTCAATAAAGCATTGGGTATGGCAAGTTGCAACCTAGTGTTACAAAGCTTGAGTGCGCGAATTTGTAACTTTATGGGTGAGCATATTATGGTTTCACGGCTGCAAAGCGACCGCTTTGCATTTATCACGCCCTATACCTCCACCGGCGCTATAAATAAGAGCAGCCACGATTTATTAAAAGTGATCAGTGAGCCACTTACAATAAATGATGAACTCATTGTTGTTACAGCATCGGTCGGGGTTTCCTTGTTTCCAATTGATGGTAAAGAATTTGAGCCCCTATTGCAAATGGCTGAATCAGCGATGTTTGAGGTTAAGCGGTTAGGTAGAAACAATGCGTTATTTTACGCCGAAGAAATGAATAAATCTGGGCTTAGGCAATTACAAATCATCAATGCTCTTAATTTTGCCCTTGAAGATAATGAGCTTTATTTAGTCTTTCAACCGCAAATTGATATTGCCTCAGGTGCTGTGGTGGCTGTTGAAGTATTATTACGTTGGCACAGCGAAACATTAGGCAATGTATCACCTGCTGAGTTTATTCCCATTGCTGAAAGCAGTGGCCTCATTAGCAAAATTGATGACTGGGTATTCGAAAATACTGTTAAAACAATTCGCCAGTGGCAAGATGACAATATGCCAGCAATGACCTTTGCAATAAATCTATCGGCAACGAAGTTTGTTAAAAAGCAGCTGCTTGGTGATTTAATTTCGGTATTACAAACTTACTCTATTGAGCCTGAATGTATTGAACTTGAATTAACGGAAACAATTGCCATTGGTAACCCTCAGTTTGCTTTAAGTACGATTACTAAACTGCGTGAAGCAGGGTTTAAAATGTCGATTGATGACTTTGGCACAGGCTACTCATCAATGAATTACTTAAAAGACTTTGCGCTTGATAAGCTCAAAATAGACAAATCATTTATTGATGATTTAGAAAACCCCAGCGATGCTGATAAGGCAATTGTTAAAGCCATGATTGATTTAGCCAGCGCGTTAAATATGGAGTCAATTGCTGAAGGCGTTGAAAGCGAGCAGCAGCTGAACATACTGAAAGAGCTTGAGTGTTCTCAAGTACAAGGCTATTACTTTAGTAAACCCCTGCCAATTACAGTGTTGTATAAGTTTGTGAAGTCACCAAGTTTTTCAAGGTAAGCCTACTTTTTAAATTGACTGGCAAGCTCTGCAAGCGACACTTCAGCAAAACGTTTTAATAACAGTGCTTCTGCGTCATCCATCGCATTTTGCAGGGCGCTGTTAACTGCATGCTCAATAGGGCAGTTGCTGTGCTCATCGGTTAGACCAATTACAAATAGGTTCTTTTCGCCAAGCGCTTGGTGAATATCAAATAAAGTGATGTCTGTTAAGGGAGTGGCCAGTAGCCAGCCGCCATTGTGACCTTTTATTGCCGATACATAACCCGCTTGACGTAGTAACGCCATAGTACGGCGTACAACCACAGGGTTGGTCATTAACATGTTTGCTAATGTCTCTGATGTAACAGGGTGGCTGTAACTGTTTAAATGGATCAGCACATGTAAAACCCGCGATAGTCGGCTGTCTTTTCTCATCTTAAATCGTCAATATGCGTTTTTTGCAGTGTATCACGAACTGCTTAATATTGACCGTTTGAATTACCAAACTAACGCCCACTAAACCAATTCCAAGCCAGCCAATTTGCTGAAATTGCTCATTTAAAATAACAATAGCCAGTACGGTGGCGATAATAGGCTCAAGTAAAGTAATGAGCACGGCTTGGCTCGCAGCTATGGTTTTTAAGCCAATACTAAATAGCCAATAACCGAAAAACATCGGCACTATGGCCATGTAAAGCGCCACGCTGGTATTGATAACTGTGGCAAAAAGCGTATTTCCAGTGATCAATAACGAAGGCAAGAGTACACATGCAGCGCCGCCAAATAGGCTTGCCATAGTCGCTCTTGAATGAACGCCGTTGCTAATTAAACGTTTGGCAACCCATGAATAGCCCGCATAGGTAAGCCCTGCAATTAAGCCAAGTAAAATGCCGATGTTTTGGCTAAACAGCCCCTTAGCAGCAGAGTGTGAGTCTTTGCCTAACGCGATTAAGCAAATGCCTACTGCACCAAAGCAAAAGCTGACTAGCCAGCGAGTTGCAAAAGGCTTTTTCTCAATTAAGTATTCCAATAAGACGGTAAATAAAGGGGCGCTGGCAATCGAAACAACAGTGCCAATTGCTACGCCAGCGCTATTCATTGAGGTATAAAATGCTAGAGGATATATAGCCACACAGGCTGAGCCTAGTAGGGGTAGAGGGTAATGCTTACGCAGTGTACTCGCATTGTTTATTAGCTGAGTTAGTGAGGTTAGGCAAAGTAATACCCCGCCAAATCCCATCGCAAAGGCTCCTATTGCAAAAGGGCTTATGTCTGGTGCAAAGCTTGCGGCTGTACCCGTTGTGCCCCAAAACACACTGGCGACTAAAACGGCAATGGTCGCGATGGTATGGTTCATTGGTGATTCGCTTTAAATTTAAGATATCAAAAGCATATTCAGAATTGATGTGCAATTTTTGACAAAAAGGACGGTTTTGTTGACGTTAAAAACTAAAGTTATTTTTTGAATTTACTTGGTGATAAACCAAAGTACTTTGAAAAACTGCGGCTAAAAGACGAAAGCTCATTGTAACCAACTAACTCACTGATACGTTGTAACGGATAGTCGGTATGGCTGAGTAAGGCTTGGGCTTTTTCCATTCGCTGTTTGGTTACATAGTTCATGACAGTCAATCCGGTTTGTTGCTTAAACAGCAACTTAAATTGCGTTGGGCTTAAACAGGCAATGCTGGCAAGGTGTTTGATGTGAAGAGGAATGCTTAAGTGACTGTCAATATAAAGCAGTGCCTCGCTAATTCGGCTGTCGACCTTAGGCTGCATAATTTGCTCAGCTAGCAGCAAATCGAAGGTGTTAAACATGGCAAGTTCTAATTCATTATTAACCGCTTGCTCAAGTTGCTTTGCCACAAACTGCAAAAATGCCCAAAGTGATTGATTAATTGCAAACACGCAGCGCTCAGCAGTGGCCAGGTTATCTGGTAGCTTTGGCATATCGGCCACCACAAATCGCGCCTCTGGCATTGCGGTAAACAGGTGTGTTTGCGAGGCTTTGACAACCACGCATTCACCGGGGGCGACTTTACCTTGAAAATCACCCACACTAATAGCAATCACACCTTTTAAAGGCAGTACAAGTTGATGATAGTCATGGCTATGACTAACAGGCTTAGTACTGTATGAGCGGATAGATAGATTGCCTTGCATCGTTTTGTGATAACCGTTTGCTGAATAACGCTATTATGCCTGTTTGCTCGGGATGATCAATTTTAGGCCATTAACGGGGTCAACACATGCTCGTAGGCAATCATTAGCGCGACATAAACCAACAAAACAGCCATCAGTTTATTAAACACATTAAAAACACCCGGTCGTGATACTTGTTTGCCAAGCATTAAGCCCGCTAACGAGTAACTTGTAGGAGCACCAAAGGCAAGAATGGCTAAAATAAGAGACCAAAATACGATTGCAGCGCCGGTAATATCCTCGCTTGGGAACTGAATCGTAGCAATAGGTAAAGTAGCCACCAAGGCTTTTGGATTTAATAGCTGCATGAATAGGCCATCGAAAAAGCTAAGTGAGGCATCTGCTGAGGTATCACTCACCTGTACATTTGCTTTTGCGACCTTCCAAGCAATATACAAAATATAGCCGCAACCAATTAAGCTCACATAAGGCAAAAACTGCGGATTGATCACTTGTAAGCCAAGGTAGCCAAGTAGCACAAATAAGATAAACATCGCGCTACCCACGCCGATAAAAAACCCAAGGTGTGAACGAGTTTGTTTATTTAAGCCACTGCTTAAACCGAGTAAATTGATTGGCCCAGGGGTGTACATAATGCCAATAGCATATGCAAAAATATCTGCCATAACAGCTCCAAATCAGTAATTTAGCTCTATCTACGAGCCCATTGCAGTTGAAATTGTTTTGGTGTCATACCGAATACTCGTTTGAAGTTACGATTGAGGTGGCTGGCATCTGCAAAACCAGATTCAACCGCCACGCTGGTGGCATCGCGGCCAACTTGTAACGCTCTACGGGCATAATTAATACGACAGTTCAAAACATATTGATGTGGAGTAATACCGAAGTGCTCGCGAAAGCGGCGGATAAAATGAAACTTCGACATAGTGGCAGCATGGGCAATGTCATCAATAGAGATGTCATTGTCGATATTTGCCAAAATATAGTCTTTTGCGCGCAGTAGTAAGCTATCAACACGGGTGCTTAATGCCGGTAAATCAAGGCTTCCGTTGAGCCTTACTAAAGACTGCGCCATTTGCAGTAGTGCAGCTTCTCGCTCTATTTTGCTCGTGCAATCTGTTTGTAAAAGCCTTGATAAGTGAATCACTTGATTACGCAGTAATGGATCAGCATATAAGGTGTTTGCCATACGTAATGTGCAATCTTGCTTATATCCTAGCGCTTTGAACAAAGGCTGAAATTCATCGGGATGAATATACAGCATTAGATACTCTAGGTTTTGCTCAGTGCCAGAGTGACCATCGTGAATATCTTCAGGGTTAAACAAAATAACATTGCCAGGTACGCTTTTATAAAACGCATTACGACAAAAGAAATCTTGCCGCCCCTGTAGAGTAATGCCAATTGAATACTCTTCGTGAGCATGTTTTGCATAGGTAAAATCACTCATAGTCGCAGTCAACATCGAGATGCTCTGATGCTGTTCGTTGTTGATGTACTTAAAGTGATTGTCTTTGCTCACAGATGCTCCTGAAGGTTGTGCGCTTCGTTATTATTCCTACGCCAATATAGCGAAGCAGGCAACCTAAAAACTTGAACAAAATTGCTTATATTGAGTTATACCGATTTCTTTTTTCCTAAATAACAGCAAATAGTGTCGATTTTTTCTCGGTTTTTCAGTTGCCTAGATAAACTAATACTC
>NZ_JAKEVM010000166.1 GCF_022398475.1 Pseudoalteromonas shioyasakiensis
AATAATAACAATTATTAATAAGGTAGTCCTGTGGTGTATCGACGACCGCCATCACGTTTTGGTGTAAATTCATTAAGTATGAAATTGTCGCTGCTGATTTCTGCGATTTGTTTGATTGCAGGTATATGTGCTGCGGCTTTGATGCTTAAATCTGAAGAAAAACAGCTTGTGTTTGAAGAGCACGAACTTTTAAAGCACTCTAGTGAACGCTTGAGTCGTCAATTTAACCGCTTGATCAAAACCAAAATCAATATTGCTGAGCAGGCTAATAACGTCGTAAGCAGCCAGCTCCTTCACAACGAATCGCATTTACAAAGTAAACGCAGCGCAGAACTCAAATTTGCCCTCGATGGCAGTATCCGTAGTACCTCAGAAGATGGCTTATCGGCTGCGTTTCTCCCTCAAGATAAATATTCTGAATTTTATAAACAGCTTATAAACGATTCTGAATCGCTATGGAAAATCGTTTCACCGACCTTAATTCAAGATTTCTTTAATTTTTACCTTGTCACCAAAGATAACTTTATTCGTATCGCACCACCAAACTGGGCACTCAATGTACCTGGTGACTTTGATTTTACTAAAGGCGAAACCTTCAATTACGCTCAGGCTGCAACTAACCCAAGCCGAGAAGCGGTGTGGTCAAAAGTGTATTACGATACTATTTGGCATAAGTGGGTGGTGAGTGTGCTTGTGCCAATCTACCTTGATAATGATTTTTTTGGTGTCACGGGCAGTGATATCGCGCTTGAAACCTTATTGGCACAGTTGCCTATCGGTGACCGTGAGCAGCATCTGTTAGTGTTTGATGCAAAAGGTCAGCTGTTAGCTCACCCTGATTTAGATAAAACCACGCTTGAGCAATATGGTCGTGAAGGTAAAAAATTACTCACCGAAGATTTTGTAAACCCTGATCTGCAAAAACTAGTGTCTGAAACCATTCGTTTAAAGTTACCTGAGTCGGCAAATTCATTCGTACAAGATGGTGAAACACATATTATCAATATTCGTAAAGTCGAGAACCTAAACTGGTATATTGGAATTTATAAAAAGCGCTCGTCGGCACTTTCTGCGCTTGAAGAGTTAAAAGTAAAATTCTTCGGCTTGTTTATCTTGTACGCTATTTTAGTTGCTTTGTTATTGCATCAAGCACTTTATCAATTAGTACTGCGTCGCATTCATTCGTTGGTTAATGCGGTAGTTAGTTTTGGCAAAGGACAATTACAAACTGAGTTTCCAAGGGCTAATAAAGATGAAATTGGCACGCTAAATGGCTCGTTTAGAGATATGGCTATTGAAATTCGTAAGTTGATCGATGGCTTAAACCAGCGCATTAGTGAAAAAGAAATAGCTGAAAAAGCGGCGAATCGTTTATCTAAAGCTGTGGCTTTCTCTGGTACCGGTGTGGTGATCACCAATCAAGACTTTGAGATCAAATACGTGAATCCGAAAATGGTTGAAATGACCGGTTTTGAGGAGCGTCACTTTATTGGCTCGCCGCTGCTGAATATCATTTCACAAGAAATGGCGATTTTAGTCGATGATATTGATATCGATTTGCGTAGCCGTAATTATTGGCGCGGGGATACCTTATTACAAGGGAATGAACGCCAATCAGTTTGGGTTTCGTTAAGTATTTCACCAATTCGTGAAGATGGTGGTGAGATCACCAGTTACGTGGCATCAGCTCAAGATATTTCGTTTGTAAAAGAAAGCCAGCGTAAGATGGAGCAATTGGCTTACTTTGATACCTTAACGGGGCTTGCTAACCGTACTTTCTTCAGAATGCAGCTGCGTAAATCAATGGCACTGGCTGAACGTGGTCATTATGCATTTGCCTTATTCTATTTTGACTTAGATGAATTTAAACGTATCAACGATACACTAGGGCATGATGCTGGGGATCAGTTATTAGTAGAAGTGGCTAACCGTTTGAAAAAGCGTTTGCGTACGGAAGATACAATAGCGCGTTTAGGTGGTGATGAATTCGCGGTATTATTAAGTGGTATTGAGCACCAAACACATGCCATGGAAGTGGCCAATACGATTCAGCGCACGCTTAATGAGCCAATCAAATTAGGTAACAATGAAGTGATCATCAGTGCCAGTATTGGTATCACAATGGCACCATTTGATAGCCAAGAAGAAGATCAGTTACTTAAACATGCCGACCTTGCGATGTATGAAGCAAAAGCGAAAGGACGTAATACTTTCCACTTCTATAGCCAAGAGCTTAATGCGGCAGCAAACGAACGCTTATTTATTGAAAATGAGCTTCGTACTGGTATTCGCGAAGGGCAGTTTAGAGTTTATTATCAACCACAAGTTGATTGTAGAAATAACCAAGTGGTTGGCTACGAAGCACTTATTCGCTGGTTCCACCCTAGAGAAGGGATGATCCCACCGACCAAGTTTATTCCTATTGCTGAGGCAACGGGCTTAATTGTTGAGTTAGGTGCGTGGATACTGCAAGAGGCGTGTGAATTTGCAGCGCGTTTAGCTAGCCAAGATTTAAAGAATAATATTTCAATTAATTTATCGGCACGTCAGTTTAAAGATGCGAATTTAGTGTCGACACTGGATAAGATCATCAAACAAACAGGAGTTGAGCCTAAACGCTTACACCTTGAGCTAACAGAAAGTATGCTGATGGGGCATGTTGAAGCAGCTATTCTACAACTGCATCAGCTAAAAGCTTTGGGCGTGTCAATTTCAATCGATGACTTTGGTACAGGCTACTCTTCACTGAGTTACCTTAAACGTTTCCCTGTCGATATTTTGAAGGTTGATCGCTCGTTTGTGAAAGATATTCCACAAGATAGTAATGATATGGAAATAACCGCTGCGATCATTGCAATGGCGCAAAAGTTGAAGCTTAATGTTGTTGCTGAAGGGGTGGAAACCATTGAACAGATTGAGTTTTTACAAAACAACAACTGTTATATTGTGCAAGGTTACTACTATAGTAAGCCTATCCCAGAAGAAGAGTTGCCAACACTTTATGAACAGCTCAACTCATTGAATTCATAAAATACAGAAATCAAAAAATAAGGGGGGTGATTAGCCCCCTGCAATTTTAACTTTAAATTTTAGTCCTTCGAGAATCGCTTTTAGCTTATCTCTGTCATCACCTTGTACTTCGATGATACCGTCTTTTACTGCACCGCCTTGGCCCATTTTACTTTTAATGGTTTTGGCTAATTTTTTTAAGTCATGCTGCTCGCTGTCGATACCAACAACTAACATCACGCCCTTACCTTTGCGTCCTTTGGTTTGACGTTCAATGCGTAAAAAGCCGTCTTTAAAAATTTTACCTTGGCTTGGTTTACTTTCTTTAGGTTGCTCAATGCGACCCGTAGCAGTTGAATAAACTAGATTATTATCGCTCATGGTAGATCTCGTTATAAAAGCTTGGCTAAATGATAACAAATTTCATCCTAAGTGTTTTAATTTTTGGCTTATTTGTTTTAAGCGGTTATATTTAGTTAAGTATCAGGAAAGATTTGTTTATTAGGAGTTTATTATGAGTTTAACGCGCAGCACTTCTGCTGATGGCGCTATATTAACTGTACAAATCAAAGGAAAATTTGATTTTAATTTGGTGCAATCTTTTCGTCAGGCGTATGCCGATCTCAACGACAATATCGATAAAGTGGTTATAGACCTTAGAGAAACAGATTACATGGACAGCTCAGCGTTAGGCATGTTACTGAACATGAAAAAAAACCTAACAGGCAAAGTTGAAACAATTCAAATTAGTAACTGCCAACCGCAATTGAAAAAAATCCTGCAAATCTCACGTTTTGATAAAAAGTTCGATATTGATTGATGCTTAATATTCTGGTTGTAGACGATCTTGCCTTAAATCGTCGCTTATTAACCGTGATGTTAGAGCAGCAGGGCTACCGTGTTTATAGCGCTGAAAACGGTCTTGTTGCTTTAAACCTGCTCGAAGAACACACCATTGATATTGTGTTACTCGATGTCATTATGCCTGTGATGGACGGCTTTGAAACCGCTGCTATTATCAAAGAGCGCTTTAGCCAAGTCTATTTGCCGATTATTTTTATTACCTCTTTAGAAGACGAAGCGAGTTTTGAGCGTTGCTTAGCGGTTGGCGGCGATGACTTTTTACATAAGCCGTTTCAAGAAGTGATTCTTAACGCGAAAATTAAAGCGCATAGCCGGATCCGTAATTTAAGCCAAAAGGCAAGAGAGCAAAATCTACAACTTGAATATCATCAAAATCAAGTTGAGCGTGAACATGAAATTGTCGAACATATTTTTAATAATGCTCTTGAGAACCAGCAATCTTTTCCAAAGCATTTAGATTTTCATTTATCGCCTGCGGCTATGTTTAATGGCGATATGTTTTTGGTCGCACAAAGCCCATTAGGTAGCTTATATTGCATGCTTGGTGATTTTACTGGTCATGGTTTAGCCGCTGCAGTCGGAGCTCTCCCTGCTTCAAGAGTATTTTATACCATGGTGAGTAAGGGCATGTCTGTGAGTGATATTGCCGCAGAAATCAATTCAGTATTAGGTAAGTTATTACCAGGCCACATGTTTTGTGCTGCAACCATCATAGAGCTTAGCAGTACCGGAAAAAGTATCTCGGCATGGCTAGGGGGCTTACCCGATACCTATATCATCAATCAAAGCGGTGAAGTTATTCGTACCCTTGAATCTCAACACATGGCACTGGGTATTTTAGAAGAAGATGAATTCGAGCGTGCACTTATTCACATTGAAGTAGAAGACACATGCCGTATTGTCATGGCAACCGATGGTATCATTGAAACGACTAGTCCACATGACGAGTACTTTGGTGAGCATCGCTTTAAAAAAGTGCTAGCCTCAAAACCTGCTATTTCTACTGAGCAAGTACTTGAACGAGTCAATAAATTTGCCCGTGGTAGTAAACAACAAGACGACTTGAGCCTCGTATTATTAAATTGCTTACCAATGCGCGAGCCTGAGCAAAAATCAGAGCCGCTATCCGCATTACCTTTTAATTTTTCATTGAGCTTGAACTCAAAGCAAATCAAAAGTACCGATCCGGTGCTGGAAGTTGTTGATGTAATAAGCAAAGTAGCGGGGTTAAATGCACATCGCGCTAATATCTTTTTGATACTCTCAGAAGCGTATAACAACGCTTTAGATCATGGGGTGTTAGGTCTCGACTCAGAGGTCAAAAATCAGGAAGATGGCTTTTTAATTTATTATCAACAACGTGAAGAGGCCCTCGCAAATTTAACCGATGCCTTAATCATTATTGATATTCGTTATTGCCCAGAAGAACTTGCTTTATATTTTACTGTTTGCGACTCAGGAAATGGTTTTAGTAAAGAACAGGCAAATCAACAAAGCCTTGCAAGAGAGCATGGTAGAGGCTTGTGCTTGCTTGGGGAAGTAGCTTCAAAAGTGACCTTCAATAGTGCAGGCAACCAAGTCGAAATTTATTATCAATTAACAGCAAGCAGTACTAGCTCACACTAAAATCGCATGTTATCATTCTGGCATTATAGATGTTTGGATGGCTAAATGGTTTCTAACTACTTATCGACAGCTCAGCTTAAATTACCAGAAAATTTGGTTGCTGAGCAATTATCAAACCTTGAACATTATCTTGCAGAGTCAGCTTTACCAGCAGTGCGTTGGGAGTATCAAATTCCTGAGCTAGGCGAGGGTGGTGCGTGTAGCTTGTTTGGCTACTTACAAGATGAACCATTCAAATTAAATGATTATGTTGCCGATGATGCTACCAATACTGAAAAACTGGCTAAGCTTCAACAAATTATCGATTTTGTTGTTGCCCAAACTCACGTTGATTGGTTTGGTATTTATCAAGCGACAGAGACTAATGAAGGTTCTCAGTTATTAAAGCTGGTTTATCATGGTGCACCGAGCCGTCCATTATTCCCGCTAACAGAAGCATTTGCTAAAGGTAGTAACAATGTTCAAGTTGCACTTTCTAAGCAAGGGCGTGTGATCAATAACGTAGCCGATTACCTTGCACAAGGTGGTGAGTATTATACTTGCGACCCGAAGGTGAAAGCTGAGACTTGTTTACCATTATTATCAGACAAAAATGAATGCTTAGGTATTATAGATGCAGAAGCATTTAATAATGATTTCTTTGATCAGCAAACCCTTGCATTACTTGTGGCTTGTTGTATTAAAATTCCTCAACTCTTGGTCTAATTTAACTAGTAATCAGGCTGGGTTTTTATGTTAAGCTAGTGGCAACGCTAACCCCTATAAAAAGAGATAGTCAATGTTCTCAGAATTAAAACCATTACCAACAGATCCTATTCTTGGCCTAATGGCGGCCTTTAAACAAGATACAAACCCAAAGAAAATCGATTTGGGTGTAGGTGTTTATAAGGATGAGCAGGGCAATACGCCTGTATTAAAAGCGGTTAAAAAAGCGGAAGCGTTTCGTTTAGAAAACGAAACCAGTAAATCGTATATTGGCTTGGCAGGTAACCTAGATTACTGTCAAAAAATGGAAAACTTATTACTGGGTGAGCATCCAGCACTTTTAGCTAACCGTGTTCGCACTGCACAAGCACCAGGTGGTACAGGTGCATTACGTGTTGCAGCTGAATTCATCAAGCGTTGCAACAAAGATGCGACTGTATGGGTAACTACGCCAACGTGGGCAAACCACATCAGCTTATTTGAAGCGGCGGGCTTAACAGTAAAAGAATACCCTTACTACGATTACGAAAATAAAGACCTTTTATTTGATGACATGATTAATACCCTTAAGCAAGTGCCTAAAGGTGATGTTGTGTTATTCCACGCATGTTGTCACAACCCAAGCGGTATGGATTTAAATGCTGAGCAATGGAGCATCGTTGCTGATCTTGCTGTTGAAGTTGGTTTCACGCCACTGGTTGATATTGCTTACCAAGGTTTTGGTTCAAGCCTTGAAGAAGACGCAGCGGGTCTTCGTAAATTAGCAGCAGCGGTAGATGAGTTAATCATCTGTTCTTCTTGTTCGAAAAACTTCGGTTTATACCGCGAGCGTATCGGTGCATGTTCAATCATTGCTAAAGATGCAGCAACTGCTGATATCTCTAACTCTGTATTATTAAGTGTTGTACGTAGCATCTATTCAATGCCGCCTGCGCATGGTGCTGATATTGTTAGCACGATTTTAGGTAGCACTGAGCTGACGCAAATGTGGCATGACGAGCTTGATGAAATGCGTAATCGCATTAATGGTTTGCGTACTTTAATTAAAGAAAGCTTAGCTGCGAAAGGCATTGAGCAAGACTTCTCATTTATTGACCGTCAAAATGGTATGTTCTCATTCCTAGGTATTAATAAAGAGCAAATCGAGCGCTTACAAAAAGAGTACTCTATCTACATTGTGGGTTCTAGCCGTGTAAACGTTGCTGGTATCAGTGATGCAAACATTGATTACTTTGCAAATGCAGTAGCAGACGTTTGTAAGTAACCTGCTTTATAGCGATAAAAAAACCGCAGTGACTGCGGTTTTTTTATGCCTGTAATATGTGTTACTACGAGTAGGTATTAATGCAGCCAGCGAATGGCGTCATTGATCATACTGTTGTAGCTATCAAGTGGAGCGCCAATACTCGCTATTAAGATAGTATCCGCTCGCTCACCACGGTTGATGTGGCCAGCGAAACGCTCATCATTGAAATCGTCAGAGCCAGTGCCAAATGGTTGCTCGTCAGAAGGCACAATGAATACCGTCATCGGGCCAAAATCAGACTCAAATACCAAGTGCAGACCTTTTTTGCCTTGAAAGTCACAAAACATTAAATAGGTTACTTTACCTGGTAGCTCATCTAAATGTCCGCCAATGGTGGCAAACTTTTCGTTCACATAGGCAAGGTCTATCGCTTCATGTTTATCTAGCGAGCCTATCTCATGGTATAGGTGCGCAAAGGCATGCTCACCCACGCTGTATAACGTATGTTGTTTGTTAGTGACAAAGAACACACTAATTGCTACTAAAAACGACGCTGCAGCGGCTAAATACAAGCGATTAAAGGCAAAGCGCGACTTAGCCTCAATAATGGTGTCTAGCGGCTGCTCTGAAGGCGCTTTTTCTGCGGCATAGGTATTATCAATAATTCGCTTTGCTAAATTTTCAGGCACGGGGATGTTAAGCGCATTACTTAGTTCATCATCTAAAGCGCGCACATCATCAATAAACGCCTGTTTATCTGTGTCCTGCTCGGCAAACGCTTCAAGTTCCTTATCAATAGTGCTTGGCTCGGCGAGGATGCGGCGGCGAAACTCGAGTTCATCCATTAATTTGATGCTCCTCTAAGTTGATCATCATCACTGCTTAAAGCCTCTTTAAGCTGGTTTCTGGCACGGAAAAGTCGTGTCATGACAGTATTTTTATTTAAATCGAGGATCTGGGCGATTTCATCGCCAGAGCAACCCATTACTACTTGTAATAGCAATGGCTCTCGATACTCTTGTGATAACTTTCCTATTTGTCGTTGAATCACTGTTTGTTCCATTTCAGCATCAAGGGTTGTACTTTGTTCATCTACAAGGGTGTCGTTTTCAACATCGGCGTAATCAAATTGTTTACGTTCAAAGCGGCGTGCGTTCTCGCGGCGCAAAATAGTTAACAGCCAAGGTTTGACTGCTTGTTGATCTTGTAGTGAATCCAAGGCACGCCAAGCCCTCAGGAAGGTTTCCTGCACTAAGTCTTCAGCAATGTTCTGATCACGACACAACCAATACGCAAAGCGAAAAAGCTCACTGTGGTAGACATGAACCAGCGCTTCATATCGCTTTTGTTTTTCTGTCATAGTAACTAAGACCTGCCTATCAGAAAAAAACTTTCTGAGATTATTATTTTTTTCTTAAAAAAACGGCTAATTCAAGATTAGCCGTTTATATTCAAAC
>NZ_JAKEVM010000167.1 GCF_022398475.1 Pseudoalteromonas shioyasakiensis
GCACAAAGAAGGGGAGTAAAGTCGCTCCCAATAGGCTCATTTTGTGTTGGTTGTAATAACTATAAAATTTTATAAATACGAAGCGCACAAGTTGCTTCGTTAAAAACAACCCTAAAATACCTTTAAGTAGTCGGTGTGTGATACCGAGTGAATGGATGCTATTGGTCATTCTGACTCGCGCGGCTTACAAGCCAACCGGCTAGCGTTTCAAAGTCATCATTAGCAACGCTGTATGGAGCACAGTTAATCGCCACATTTCTAAATGCAGTTGCTTCTTTGATGACTTCATCTTTATTGATATATAAAGGTGCAATCAATGGTAATTCAGTTTGCCAAAGCTGCAATAAATCTGATTCAATCTCAGAGGCTGAATTATATTTATTGGTTAAAAAATAATGCTGCCAAGATGATTCAGCCTGCTTTAGAGTGTTTAAACGTTTGAAAGCAAAACTGTGACAAATAGCATCACAATTAATAATCTCAAGGAATATATCGTCTTCATTTAGTGAATAGCGGTGCACATCAACATGGGCTGGGCAGTCAAATAAAAACCAGCTGTCATCGCTGTCATTAAGCTGCTGACAACTCTCTATAACGCTTGAAAAGTCTAACCCTAAGTTCGAACGGCTGCCATAGGGTAAAAACTTTACGCCGTCGTTATCTTGGTGAAACTGCTCACATGCAGAGGCAAAGTTTGGGTAATCACTCCAGCCTAGCTGATGCTCCCAAGCAAGACCAAGGTGTAGGCCTAAGTCGCCTTTTGGATCTAAATCGATGGCATACACAGGCACATTTGATTTTCTCAAAGCACAAGCAAGGTTGGCCACAATAGATGTTGTACCAGTGCCACCTTTAATTCCTTTTAAAAAAATTCGCTTCATTTATGATTCTTTATTGCGTTTTTGTTAATTTTTTTTGTGCTCTGTGTTTGTGTTGTTGCTAATGCGATATCGTTAAGCAAAGGGTACTTTTCAATCGTTTTGCGATTTTTTTCAACATCAATAATTTCAACATAATCCGTTTCCTTGCCGCCAAATTGGCGTAACAGCTTTTCAATATCGTATTGAGTTAAGGTATGTGAATTTTTTACTGCAAAGTCATTCATCTAAAAAACCGTTATGAGAAAAATTAGCTTAAAAATGTTCACGATCCATGGACATAATCTGCATTATATATAGAATAGCGTTTAAAACTAGTACTAAAGTATCTTTTTTAAGGGTTTGTTGGTGCCTCATTTAAATATTACAGGACTAAACGGAGCTTTCTCTGAGCTAAAGCGAGGCGCAAACTATGCTTTACTTGCCCCGCTAGATAATCAGCTATTAGAGTTAACAAGGCATCTTTTAACCAATCATAAAGACTCGGTTTTTTTGCTCTCTGAACAAGTCGAATTATTTTTCGAAGGAGAGAGAAGCGAGTTATTATTTACCTTGTTCGAACAAGGGGTACTACGTCCTTTCCATTTACATCATAATGAGAATGTATCAAAAAGTTTGCATTTTTCCCGTGGTGTTATTAACGAAATAAAACAGTATGAGCAACTGAAAAACAGTACGGTTATCGTGCATGTCGATTCAGAACATTTAGTCTCTTTGAACGAACAGCAGCTTGGTGAAAAACTCAAGCTCTATGTTGCTTTGTCACAATCAAAAAATGTCACTTTAGTGTTTTTAATGTCAGGTGCTTATGTCAGTGAATTGAGACGTCAGTTATTAGCCTTAAACCGTTTCTTTGATGGCCTTATTTATATAACTCAAGAGGCATCAATTCGCACTCTTGAGTATGATTATTGGTGTCATAAAGAAGGAGTTATCGCTGGGCGTTCGGTTAATTTACAGCTTCATGATGGTCAACTTGCATTAGTTGAGGTAGAGCAAGAGGCTGATGATAAGTCGCAAGCAACGGAGCAAGACTTTGATGAAGACGAGGTATGGCTAACTCGCAGTGCTGTACCTGAGGGTACAAAGCTACCCGTGTTTTATAAAATAATTGATGATAATGATGCTCTTTTTTCTAAAGGGCTTACCAAAAAATCAGCGACGTTAGTTTTTGCAGTTACCCGATACACTGATTTAAAAGCGTTAGCCAAAGATTGCTTCTCTCTTCGAAAGAAATGTGGTCGCCGACTGAAATTAGTAATTCAAAATGTTGATGGCATTATTCGTCACCAGGACGAGTGCTTATTTTTAACTTTAGGGGTTAACCTTATTTTATATAGTTATTCTGAGCCTTCGCGTTTACTGTCACAAATTCAGTCAATTCAAGGGTTTCAGTTTACAAGGCCACTACCGAAATCTATTGATGATGTTCTAAAATACAGTGAAAATGTATTGGCTAAAGGTTATTTGCCTCCAGATAAGTTCGTACAGCAGGTTGCTAAACATAGTGACTCAGCTGCCAATCTGGGTGTAAGTGGCGTGCTTGTTATGTTGCAGCTTTTACCGCGTATTGATGCCATACATCCATTACATTTATTTCATGTAAAACGTGAAGGGGATATTTTTAGTTTTGCTGATGGCACGGTTTACCTTTATCTACATGCTTGTCGAGAGCACGATGTGGAAAGTGCGATTAAACACTTATTTAAATTACAGATAAGCGACTTTTTTATGTCAAAAAATGTCATTGCTGATCATTTTTATATTCAGCAAGAATGTCGCCGTATGCAACGTCATTTTGCTAATACTGAAATAACCGACTTTACCCAACAATTACAAGAAAACGTCAGTTACATTTTTGATACAAAAATAGCAGACATTGCAAATTTAAATACAGAGACACCGGAATTTAAAAAAGTGATTCGACCTATATCTGAGCCAATTAAAGTGACCTTAAAAGGTGAGCTATCATGAGCTTAAACCAGTTTTTTATTACTTTTATCATCGCAATGTTAATCGGCATTTTGCTAAGTAATACAGGTAAGGTATTGTTTAATAAAGTAGTCGTGCTCTACCGAAAACTAACATTTAGGCATGTATTATTAACGCCTTATACGCCAAAACGACACAATAAGGATAACAAGTGAGGCTTTCAGGATTAGGTATTTGGAATTTATACTTTTTAGTTAAGTTTGTTCTGTATAGCCGAGGTGATATTTCTTTTGATTTATTTGCAAACTTAGCATTTTTTGCTTTTCTAGCTATCTCTTTTCAACATGTTTGGTTGTCTCGTATCAAACACGCTATGAGTGTGGTGGTAGGAGTGGCCTTGTTGTATCACGACTCGTGGTTGCCCCCGATTTCTAGGCTCACCAAGCAAGCTGGCAATGTACAAGACTTTAGCGTCGGCTACTTTTTTGAGATCACAGCGCGCGTTGTTAGCCTCGATATGATTTTTGCGCTCTTTGCTTTAGTGGTTTTTTATTGGTTTACTGTGAAGTGGTTGCGTTACACCAGTATTTCAATAATTGGCTTTATGTATGCGTTTTGGTTAGGTGGGGCTGTTACGAGTGATGAGGTTACAACTCAAGTTGCTAGCAATAACCAAACTACAAAAAAACAAGTACCCGTTTTAGTTTCTGATACAGCAAAACAAAAGACACCGGATCAACAGTTACAAGACTTTTACCAGCAACAGAATTTACTACAAAGCCAGTTTCCTGACGTATTTAATGGCCAGCCATTTGATGTTGTTGTGCTAAATATTTGCTCTTTAGCGACGGCTGATTTAAATGCAATTGGTGTTGAGCCACGTAACTTATTTGCTGATTTTGATATTTTGTTTAGCCAATTTAACTCAGCAACGTCGTACAGTGGCCCTGCGGCAATTCGACTATTACGAGCAAGTTGCGGGCAAACAAGTCAAGAGCAACTATTTAAACCTGTTGATAAGCAATGTCAGCTATTCACTAACCTTGCTGAGCTTGGCTATAAAACCAGTGTGGCTCTTAACCACGATGGACATTTTGATGACTTTATTGGTTTGATCAGACAATACGGTGGTGTTTCTGTGCCAAAACTGAATTTTAGCCAATTTAGTGCTGCGCAGTATGGTTTCGATGGCAAACCGATTTATTCTGATGCGGATATACTCACTAATTGGTTGAAAAAGCAAGGTTCGAGTGAGCAGCCTAGGGCTCTTTACTACAACACCATTAGCTTACACGATGGCAATCAACTTGCTGGTCGTGAACGTATGAATAGCTTTGAAAGCTATCCGCTTAGACAACAGCGCTTATTTAATGACATCGATAAGTTTATAACTGAGTTAAAAGCACAAGGTCGAAACGTAATGCTGGTGGTTGTGCCTGAGCATGGGGCTGCCTTACAGGGTGATAAACTACAATTCTCTGGTTTGCGCGAAATTCCGAGCCCTTCAATAGTTTCAGTACCAACAGCGGTTAAATTCATCGGTCCTGATATAAAGCATGATGGGCTGAATGTCGTTGATGAAACAATGAGTTACTTTTCACTATCAGAGTTAATCAATAATACGATGAAGTTAGATTTGTTCACAGGGTCGGTACCCATTAACCGAGTGCTTGATAATTTACCAACTTCAGCCAAGGTCGCCGAGAATGAGGATACGGTAATGATGTATATAAAAGGGCAGCCTTACATCCAATTAGATGGTGGAGAATGGACCAAGTACCCGACTAATTAAGTTATTTGTCCAAAATTGTTTACAATAGACTACCCAGCTGCAGGGAGTTAGCGTATTATTCTCATACTATAGGTTCCCGTTTTTTGAGGATGTAATGCGTTTAGATATCCACTGTGCTGACCGAATTGGTATCGCACAAGAGATTCTCAATATCTTGGTTAGTTACCAAGTTGATTTAAAAGGCATCGAGGTAGATTCGGTTAATTGTCGAATGTACGTGAGCTTTCCGCCTATTGAGTTTGAACAATTCCAAAAAATTATGCCATCTATCCGTTTGATAGATGGCGTGAAAGACGTTCGTACAACTGCATTTTTACCTTCTGAGCGAGAGCATAATGAGTTAAATACATTACTACGTGCATTGCCAGACGGTGTGATATCTATTGACGCTAAAGGCTGGGTGCGTTTATGTAATGATGCCGCGTGTCGCGACTTGCAATTATCTGAAAGCGAAGTGATTGGCGCTAACATTAATAATTTGCTCAAAGGCTTTAATTTTACGCGTTGGTTAGAAGGCAAAGAAGTACTTGGTCAAACAACCCGAGTTGAAGTAGCTGGCGAAGACTTTATTGCCGATATTCTACCTATTTCAGTCCCCCAAGGTGCTGAAGGGGATGTGTTAGCCGGTGCAGTTATCAATATCAAATCACAAAGTCGCTTAGGCCAACAAGTCAGTGCGTTCCGTCGTTATGGCCAAGAAAGTTTTGCAACCATACATAACTTTAGTACTGCAATGCGCCGTGTGGTTCGTGAAGCGCGTAAAATGGCACAACTTGAAGCGCCAATCCTGATTACTGGTGAAACAGGTACAGGTAAAGAGCTACTTGCTCGTGCTTGTCATTACGCATCAAACCGCTCAGTAAAACCGTTTATCGCTTTGTCGTGTGCTTCGTTGCCTGATGATGTCGCTGAGTCTGAACTGTTTGGTTACGCAGGCTATGAAGAAAACGCGGCACCAAAACGCGGCGTTTTAGAGCAAGCTGATGGTGGCACAGTGTTTTTAGATGAAGTTGGTGAAATGTCGACTCAGCTACAAACTAAGCTACTACGTTTTTTACAAGACGGTACCTTCCGAAAAGTCGGTGATGAAAACGAAGTAAAAGTAAATGTGCGTATTGTTGCCGCAACACAAAAAGATTTACCAGCGATGGTGCAAGAGGGAACATTTAGAGAAGATCTCTATTACCGAATTAATGTTTTGACCTTAGAAATAGCCCCATTACGTGATAGAAAGGCAGATATCGGCCCGCTAGCAGAGCACTTTATTCAAAAGTATGCCCAGCAAAATGGTCATTCTGTGCCTGTGATGTCTGAGGATTGTTTACGTTTTTTACAAGATTACCCATGGCCGGGTAACGTGCGCCAATTAGAAAATGCGATTTATCGTGCGGTATCCTTGCTAGATGATAACGAACTGCGTATTGAGCACCTGCAGTTACCAACATTTACTCATGATTTAGGTTATCTTGAGTCTGACTTTGAAGGAACCTTAGACCAAGCGGTAAAACGTTTTGAGGCGACATTACTTCGCAAGCTTTACCCCGCTTATCCAAGCTCTCGCCAGCTCGCTAAGCGATTAGGTTTGAGTCACACTGCAGTAGCAAATAAGCTGCGCGATTATGGGATTAACCGTAAGACAGTGAAGGTTTAATTATATAGTTTAATTAAGCAAAAAAGGCTTAGGTAAAACCTAAGCCTTTTTTTTTCGATTAAAAACTATTGTTTGGTACCCATATCTTTGGTGACACCATCAATGGCGATACTTTTAATACCCTCATCGTCGAACTTAATAACAACACTGATGTTATTGCGGGCAAAAAAGTAGTCTCGATTATCAAGGCTGATAACATAATCACCTTTGACTGAATCGCTGAATTTGCGCTTTTCGAGTTTTAGGGTGTGATCAGCAATTTGCCAGTTGAAGCCTTCAATAAAGCCATTATTAAATTCCTGAACCCATACCTGTTGCTCGTCTTTGCTGAGTGTAATCGCCACAGAATATGACTCAGGTAATGACATATCATAGCTTTTATCACCAATAGTGAACTTTTCAGCATCTTGTTGCCAAGCAAAGCCAAATTTAAAGGCTTTTTCAACACCCGTTGGGTACTTTAAGGTTCCATCCCCAGCAAAGTTAAAATCTGCAAAGGCAGAGCTGGTAAATAAACTGGCTGAAAACAGAGTGACCAAACTAAATAATTTCATTAGGTTATTCTTTTTTTATACTAATATATGCACAGATTAGAGCAGAATATTCGCCTTAGCAATACGCTGTGATACACTTTGTGCATCATCAACTGGTTAGACCTTTACCGTGAACCTCTATTTTCGACTAATACTGCTGTTTTTTAAAATTAAACGTAATCGTGATTATCAACAATTGTTAGACACGATTGATATTGAATTCAAAGCGTTACCGACCGATTGCGATATTAACTTCCATCTGACTAATTCTCGCTACTTAGCAATGATGGACCTTGCCCGTACTTGGATGACTGAGCGAGTAGGCTTGTTAAAGCACATAATGAAGCGCCGCTGGTTTCCAATCGTTAATGCAACTGCAATTACCTATATTCGCGATATAAAGCCAATGCAAAAGTACACAGTTAGCACTCGCTTGGTTGGCTGGGATCATAAATACTTTTACATTGAGCAAAAATTTCATTCAGAAAGAGGTTTGCATGCAATTGCTTATGTGCGTGGTGTATTTAAACGCAAAAAAGGTGTAGTCAGCGTTGAAGAGATGCTTGAAGTTGCGGGCTTTAGCGGTGTTGCCCCTATTTTGCCAGCAGAAGTGATGCACTGGAAAGAAATGTTAGAGCAAAAGAAGCTCACTAATAAGTGATACCTAAGATTAGCTAAAAAAAATGCCAGCTAAGCTGGCATTTTATGGCTTTAAACACAGTTTACTCTGCTGCGCAAACTGCTTCACTAACAAACGTTAAGTCGTTTACGTGTGCTGGACCATCCATTACGAATGTCGCTTCAGCGGTGTTTTGATCTAAGGTGTAGATTTTTGCATTCTCGCCGCTTTCTCTACCTGAAATATAAATTGTACCGTCATCAGCAATCGCAATACCTGACGCCCAGTTAACACCGTGCTCACCGATTTGAGTTAACTCAAGGCTGCCTTCATCTAATGTGTAAAGTGCTTTACCAGTTAATACGTAAAGTACATTGTAGTCACTTGAATAAGCGATGTCGCCATCAGAGAATGAGTCGCCTTCATACGATAGTTTACCTAATACCGTTTTTTCACCTGTAGTTAGGTCAAAATCATACATGTATGTTTTGCTTGTCGCACGTAAAGACAGACCATCCGCAGTCACTGTTGAGCGATAAATAGGGAATGATGTCGCATCGGCAACTTCAGCTTGCGTATCAGTGGCTAAATCTAGGCTATAGATTTTTGACGCTTTGCTGCTTTTATCAAGTTGCTCCATGAAGTACAGCATACCGTCTTTGCTAGCAATATTTGATGCTGTATTGTTAAGACCTGCAACAACCGTTACAGCGCTTGATTCTGGGTTAAAGTGATACACATAGCCTTCAGTCTCAGAACCAAAGTTATTAATACCATATAAACCGGTTACAACTGCACATGGTGCCGGAATTTCAGTCACTACGACGTTATCAATGAATGCACCTACTGAATCAGATGTCCCCGCGCCTGCAAAGCTTAACACTGAGCTTGCGCTGTCAGCCTCAACTGTAAAGCTGTATTTAGTCCAGCCTTTTGTGCTGCTGTTGACAACGGCTAATGATTCACTATTCCAGAAAACTTCTGCTTTATTTGTTTGTTCATTGCCTGTTACACGTGCAGAATAGTAAAAGCTCACTTCATATTGATTCCCAGCAGTCGTCGCAATTGCTTGCGAAATACTGTAGTTGGCTGTTGAATCAAGCTCAATGAGTTGCTCACCATCTTGTGCAGGAACAATGCCAAGTTTATTGGTTTGAATTTCAAATTTAGCGTTAGTACTACGAGTCCAACCAGGTATTACATCAAATAACTGCCATTGACCATTGTGATCGGTCACTGTATCTGTATTTTCAAATGATCCGTTTTCTACTAAATTTGTGCCAGCCATTGCGATCGTTGATGCAATAGCTAAAGGTAAAATTGCTAGTTTAGTAACCAAGCTTTTCATGACACTCTCCGTTAGGTGATTAACATAAAATTAATAT
>NZ_JAKEVM010000168.1 GCF_022398475.1 Pseudoalteromonas shioyasakiensis
GTTTTATTTAAGTTTCGCTCGATAAATTTTACACATAACCTAAGTGGAGCGAACAATTATGCTTTCAGTTCAACAATCACATCAAACTCAAGTTCAAGAGCCTGCCTTTGTTTGCACGCGTGAAGGAGGTCAATTACGTGACCGCCTTGAGCGTAATATTAAGCAAGGTTTTGCTGCAGCCTATGACGCGAAAATTTCGCAGTTCATGCCGCTTCTTTGTGAGCTTAATATTGATGATGAATTATGTACGTTAGGCCTTCGCTCTGCATCACAACCTTTGTTTATTGAACAATACCTCCCTGCGTCTATTGAGCACTTTGTTGGTGCCAAGCGTGAGCACATTTTTGAGCTCGGTAATTTATGCTCAACGCATCGAAAAGCCACCTTGGCACATTTTGTTTTAATGAATGAAGCGCTCTATCAAGTAGGAGCAAAATATTTAGTGTTTTGCGCAACCCGTAAAGTGAGAGCGCTATTAAAAATGCTGGGTGTGAATTGCAAAGAAATCGGTGTTGCCAATGCACAAGCACTTCAAGATCCAGCAAGCTGGGGTAGCTATTACGACAATCAACCAACCATTTGTGTGGTTGATCTAAATGAAGCACATCAACGTGTACTAAACACCCCAGTTTTATTCAATATCAAACAGCAGTGTTTGCAGTCATCGCGTGAGCTTGCTGTATTTTTGGAGGTGTTATGAGTTGGTTGACACAATTACCACATAAAGATAGCGATACCTTAATGGTTTGCCACAAAAGCGATGGTGTGCGCTCACTAACTAAAAAAGAATTTACTGAGCAAGTAACTCGTTTACTACCTACTTTGGCAGAATTTGATGCCCAAGGTGTGGCTTATCAATTAGATAACACACCTGCTTGGTGTGTATTAGAAGCTGCGCTTAGCGAACTTAAAAGAGTGGCAATTCCGCTACCAACGTTTTTTACGGCTCAGCAAGTTGCGTTTGGTTTGCAAAATAGCGGAGCAGGGCTATTTGTATGTGACCGCGCTTATGAAGGTGAGCATGCAAAGTTAGTGGCGTTAGTCGATGTATGCAAGCATTACCCTTTGTATGTTTACCAATTGAGTAATACACAGCCTGTGCCATATTTTGCAAACACGCAAAAGATCACCTTTACGTCGGGCTCAACGGGCACACCAAAAGGCGTGTGTTTATCGCTTGAAAGCCAATTGCAGGTGGCAACATCACTTTATCAAAGCATTGGTTTAGAAAAACCAAACCATTTGTGTTTGTTGCCGCTACCGGTCTTGCTTGAGAATTTAGCCGGTGTGTATGCGCCGCTATTAGCGGGCGGTACGGTTAATTTAGTGCCTTTAGCTGAACTTGGTTTTTCTGGTGCGCAGCTACTTGAACCACATAAATTAATAGCCGCAATTGAACGTACTGAGCCAAATACTCTTATTTTAGTGCCTGAGCTACTGACTTGTTTAGTGGCTTTTGCAAAGCAAGGCTGGGAAGCACCTAAAAGCTTAAAGTTTATTGCAGTAGGTGGTGCTGTTGTAAGCCAAGCGCTTATTAAGCAAGCCCGTGAGCTCGGTTTACCCGTTTATCAAGGCTATGGTTTGTCTGAATCGTCATCGGTAGTGAGTTTAAACACTCGCGATGATGATGACATCGACACCGCAGGGCGAGTGCTTAAGCACATTCAATACAAAATTGAAAATGGTCAGCTTTATATCAAGGGTTCATTGTTTTTGGGCTATTTAGGTCAAGCTGCACAAAATGCTGACGATTGGTATGCAACTGGCGATCTCGTTACTGAGCAAGCAGGTCGCTTGGTTATACAAGGCCGTTTGAAAAACCAACTTATCACCAGCTTTGGTCGCAATATCAGTGCTGAGTGGCCAGAGTCGTTATTGCTTAGCCACAGCCAGGTACAACAAGCGGTGGTGATTGGCGAAGGTCAGGCATTTCTAGCCGCACTTATCTATGCAAACCAAGCGATGAGTGACGCTGAACTTGCTGCCCATATTAGGGCACAAAACGCGCAATTACCCGAATACGCACAGATCAGAAAGTGGCATCGAATGGCAGAGCCTATGAGCCACACGCAAGGTTTATTAACCAGCAATAATCGCCCAAAACGCGATGTTATCAATCAATTTTTTGCTGCAGAGATTTCTGCACTTTATCAAGAGGCGACGAGCATGAGTCAATTTTTCAATACATTACAAGCCGAAACACAGAAAGAGCGCGACTACCTTTTAGCTGCGCCAATTATTAGCCGCGTTTTTAAAGGTGAAGTAAGCCTGAGTGAGTATGCATCGTTCTTAACGCAAGCTTATCACCATGTTAAACACACAGTGCCACTGCTAATGGCAGTCGGTGCAAAGCTGAGCGATAAACAAGAGTGGTTGCGCGAAGCCGTTGCAGAATACATCGAAGAAGAGTTAGGCCACCAAGAATGGGTGCTAAACGATATTGCAGCATGCGGTTTTGATAAAGAGCTAGTGCGCGATTCTCGTCCACAGTTTTCGACCGAATTAATGGTGTCGTACGCCTACGATACAATTAATCGCGGTAACCCTTTGGCATTCTTTGGCATGGTTCATGTGCTTGAAGGCACTTCGATTGCATTAGCCGATAATGCAGCAGGGCAAATCCGTGAGGTTGTAGGTTTACCTAAAAAGGCGTTTACCTACCTTACTTCGCACGGTGCACTTGATATTGAACATGTGAAGTTTTTCGAAAATCTCATGAACAAAATTGATAACGAGGACGACCAGCAAGCCATCATTCATGCCGCTAAATGTTTTTACAAACTATACGGCAATATTTTCCGTGACCTCGATATCGAGCCTTTCTTTAGCGAGGCTGACTTGGAGCAAAGCGCATGAGTAGCCCAGTTTGTGTGCTAACCGGTGCAACAGGGGGGATCGGCCGTGCTATTGCCCTTCGCCTTGCAAAAGAAGGTTGGCGTTTATTACTCGTTGGTCGAAATGTGAAGCAACTTGCTGCACTGCAATTGGAATGTGGCAATGATGCTGAGTATTTTCAGGCTGACCTAAGTAACAGTGAATCTCGCGATGAACTTGCTAAGTTTGCTCAGCAAATTGGTGGGGCAAGGCTACTTGTTAATAACGCGGGTGTTAATGTGATGCAGGGCTTTACTGAAATCAGCGAGCAGCAAATTGATCACCTGTTAAATATTAACCTGCATGTGCCCATTAAATTGTGCCAGTTATTTTTACCACAAGTGACCCGCAATAAAGGCACGATTGTCAATATTGGTTCATCGTTTGGCAGCATTGGTTATCCGTATCAAACCTTGTACTGCGCTAGCAAGTTTGGCCTAAGAGGGATGACCGAAGCTCTTGCCAGAGAGCTCAGCCACAGCGATGTGAAAGTATTGTATTTAGCGCCTCGTGCAACTGACACCGCAATTAACTCGCCACAAGTGCGCGCGATGAATAAAGAGCTGGGTAACACCATGGATCCGCCAGAAAAAGTGGCTGATGCATTAATAGATTTAATTAAATCAAAAAAACGTCGTCGTTTTATTGGTTTTCCAGAAACATTATTTGCCCGTATTAACGGCGCATTTCCATCACTCGTTGATAACGCAATAGCAAAACAACTTCCTAAAATTAAAAGTTTTTTTGCCAACTAAATTGATCAAGGTGAATGATTATGACTAAACTAAATTTAAAAGCCCTAATGATGTTAGGTGTTATCATGGCTGCGCCTGCAAAAGCCGACTTTAATAGCGATTTAAGTTCGGTGCAAAAGCAGTGGGCAGTGGTTAATTACGAGTTAGTTGACGATGCGCAGTTAGATGCATTCGAAAAATTAGCAAGCGAAACCGCAGAGTTTACCAAAGCGAACGACCAGCAAGCAGCCAGCCATATTTGGTACGGTATTGTGCTATCGAGCTATGCGGGGGCGAAAGGAGGCTTAGGCGCGCTAGGCCTTGCAAAAGACGCTAAAGCGCAATTTGAAAAAGCGCTAAGCCTAGATCCAAAAGCACTTGATGGCTCGGCATACACAAGCCTTGCAACCTTATACGGTAAAGTACCAGGTTGGCCAATTGGTTTTGGTGATGACGATGAAGCGAAAAAATTGTTTAAGCAAGCGCTTGAACTAAACCCGCGTGGTATCGATAGCAACTATTTATATGCGTCATTCTTGTATGACGAGCGTAAATATAAATCAGCTAAAGAGTTTTTATTGGTTGCACAGCAAGCGCCAGCGCGTCCTGAAAGACCAAAAGCAGATCTTTACCGCCAGCAAGAAATTACTAAATTACTGGCTAAGGTAGAGAAAAAAATAAAGAGATAAACTATGCATTTATTGCTCGTTGAAGACGACCACTTAGTGGCAGAAGGCCTATGTCGTTCTTTACGTCAACAAGGATATAGCGTTGAACATAGTTCTACTGTTCAATCAGCAATGCAGTGGCTGCAAAGTGAAGAAATTGAGCTGGTAGTCCTTGATTTAGGGCTACCAGACGGTGACGGCATTGATATTCTAAAGCACATCAAAAAGCATCGTAAAAATATACCTGTGGTGATTTTAACAGCCAGGGGCAGTATTGATGATAAAGTCATGGGGCTAGATTTAGGCGCTGATGATTATCTAGCAAAGCCCTTTGATCCCGCAGAATTATTTGCCCGTCTACGGGTTGCCAGCAGGCGTTTGACCCAAGCACAAACCAGCACTTTAAAAGTTGGCAATGTTGAAATGGACACCGCCGCTTTTACCGTGAGCTTTCAAGGTGAGCCAGTAAACTTGCCGCGCAAAGAGTTTATGCTTCTTAAAGCCTTGCTAGAAAACCAAGGTCGTGTGCAATCAAAACAGCAGTTAGAAAGTAAACTGTATGAATGGGGTGAAGAGGTGGGGTCTAATACCATCGAAGTACACATTCATCACTTGCGTAAAAAATTCCCTAAAGAGTTTATTAAAACCTTACGCGGTATTGGTTATGTGGTGGGTAAACGCTAGTGTCAATTCGTAAAAGGCTGACTTTACTCATTTTGTCTATGGTGATCTTAACCTGCTTTTTGGCTTTCACTAAAGGTTACCGTGAAAGCATGAATCAGGCTGAAGCACTGCTCGATAATGAGTTGGTAACGCTGGCACATGTGTTAATCGAACAGCCACTCAGTAAAGAAACCCCAGCTTATACCAGTGATTTACCACAGCTATTGTTTCAAGTTTGGGTCGATGACAGCTTGGCCTCAAGCTCAAAATCATTGCAGCAAAATCTTAGTAATCAAAGTCAGTGGCAAACCGGGTTTAGTGTTGAGAACTTAGCTGGGCAACGAGTCAAAGTGTATCGCTTAAGCGAAGGTAATAAGCGCGTGCTTATTGCAGAGCCTTTGAGTAAACGTGTGGCGCTAACCGAAACCGTGATTCTATCGGCCATGACGCCGCTGTTATGGAGTGTGCCTATTCTTGCACTCCTTATTAGTGTATTTGTAAAACAAGGGCTTGCACCATTAACGCGGTTATCAAATCAACTTAAACATCGTCAAGCAAATGACTTTACAGCTATTCCTTGGCAAACACCCGAGCAAGAAATAAAACCCGTAATTAGCCGCTTAAATGACCTATTTAAACGCGTTGAAAGTGCTTATTTACGAGAGCGCTTTTTTGCCTCTGATGCAGCCCATGAACTGCGAACGCCGCTCAGTAGTTTAAAAATCAATGTACATAACTTACAGGCCCAAGGTGTTGAAAGTGTTGAGCTAGATGCGATGGAACAAGGCGTTGATAAACTAAGCAATATCGTTGAACAAATGCTGATTTTGGGGCGTACTTATCCAGAGCAATGGCAAGCGCAATTTAGCCCCGTGTCGGTGTTAGAAATTAGCCAACAAGTTGCCTCACAACTTTATGATCGTATTGACGAAAAAGATCATACCATTAGCATCGATGGCGATGATTTTATCATCGCCGGTGATGAGTTTACCTTGCTCACTTTGTTTGGAAATTTACTGAGTAACGCCATAAAATATACCCCAGCTGCGGGAGAGATTTGTATTACTCTGAAAACCGAAAAAAATCGTTTTATCTGGCAAATAGATGACTCGGGCCCCGGTATTGATGAAGCTCAAAAACAGCGCATTTTTAACCGTTTTTACCGTGTGGGTGGCGATAAACATCCATCAGGTGAACAAGGAGCCGGGCTTGGTATGGCCATTGTTGAACACATAGTATCGATTTATAACGCCGATATAGCTTTAGCTGACAGTCACCTTGGTGGCTTGCGGGTGAGTGTCTCTTTTATGCAAGGAGATGTCAGTGAATAAATGGATTTTGGCAATATCTATGCTGCTACTATTTATGTCGTCTTGGCTTGCCTATGCCAAAGAGTACAAGCTGATTTTAAAAGATCATTTGTTTTACCCTGCTGAAATTAAAGTTCCTGCCAATAAAAAGCTACGGCTTTTGATAGAAAATCAAGATGACACTCCAGAAGAGTTCGATAGCTTTGATTTAAACCGTGAAAAAGTGCTCTACCCAGGCCGTACGAGTGTCATTTATATTGGGCCGCTCAGCCCAGGGCGTTATGACTTTTTTGGTGAATTTTCGCCTAATACAGCCAGAGGAACTGTCGTGGCTACGGAGGTGAATGATGCTGATAACTAGTTTATTAATGAGCATTAATCAGCTTTTGCCTGTGGTGATTTTAGCCGTGCTTTTGAGTTTAATTGTGCCTTTAAGCCAGCGCCAACTGAGTGTTTATGCAGTGATTGGTACGCTACTAAGCTTAGTGTTTGTGCAAGGCGCTGCTTGGCTGAGCCAGTTATTTGATCACAGAGGCTTAGAGTTCATTCAAATGCTGCTGTGTATTGTCATTTTTATCGCTGCATTAATTAGCTGTCAGCAACGAAAAATAGCGGCTGCGCTGGCCTTGATTGCAACCATGACGTTGTATTTAAGCCATTACATGATTTATTTAGTCAGTTTTTGGCATAGCAGAGATACTGCTGAGCCATTGCTACTGGGGACATGTTTAGGTGTGGGCATTTGTATTAGCTTTGGCGTGTTGTTGTTCTTTTTGCTTGAGAGTATTGCTAAGCGCGTAGGCGAGCAGCCATTGGTTGTGTTGCTTGCCTTAAATGCAACAGCAAAGCTATTGATATTTCTTGATTTAGCAAGTCAGATCGATTTACTCGATGTGACCTCAAATTATTTAGATTGGCGTGGGTTTTTAGTTGAAAACTCAGAGCTTGGGCGCGTATTAAAAGCCTTAGTGGGCTACGAAGCTACGCCGAGTAAAACCGCGCTATGGGTGTATGTCATTGCAGCATTGGCATTTATCACCTTAGTTCGCGTGTTAAAAATTAAAAAGACCAAGGAGCCTGTATGCGGTTCTTAATAGTTAGTTTAAGTTGCTTGTTTTTAATAAGTATCAGCCAATTTGCGCAGGCAGATGGCATGGTGGTTGATAAGGTATATCACCCTTATGTGATGCCGTTTGAACGTGAAGTTGAGTGGCGCTTGGTGTCTAGGCAAACCGATAGCGGCAATGTACTTGCACAGCGTGCAGGCTTTGGCGGCGCAATTAACGACACCATGAGCCTTGAAGGCTACTTGGTTGGCGAGCGCGATGATAACGGTGACTTTGGTTTATCTTCATATGAAGTGGAGTTACGCTGGCAGTTGGTCGAGCAAGGCCGTTTGTGGGCCGATTGGGGGGCGTTATTTGAGCTTGAAAAACAGCATACCCTAGATGCTTACGAAGCAACGACCGGCTTTTTATGGGAAAAAGAGTTTGGTCGTACAAGCCTGACTATGAACGCATTTTTAGTGTATGAATGGGGAGCTGATATTGAAAACGAGTGGGAAAGTGAGTTTCGCTTACAGTATCGTTATCGCTATCGTTCGGCTTTTCAACCATCAATAGAAGTCTACGCGGGTGAGGACTTTATTGGTGTGGGGCCAGGCTTTATTGGCTTACACAGATTTAGCCCTAAACGCCAGCTAAAATGGGAAGCAGGTTTTATTAGTGAGCTTAGCCAATCAGGCAAAGATCATAGCTTTCGCTTGGCTTTAGAGTTTGAATTTTAATGTCGATAGTGTTTGACTTATCAAACTAACTCTATATAGTGGGCACCAGCTAGAAAGAAAGCGTGTAATTAATAAATCTTTATTTCGTTGTTGTATAAGTAATACTTGTAGTACCGTCCTGAAGTTTTTAAGTACCATCTCATTTTTTGCTACACCCGCCCGCTAGGGCATGTTTAATTTTTTATATCAGGAATAATACTATGTCTAACATCGTATCAGGTACAGTTAAGTGGTTTAACGAATCTAAAGGTTTTGGTTTCATCGAGCAAGAAAATGGTCCAGACGTTTTCGCTCACTTCAGCGCTATCAAAAGCGAAGGTTTCAAAACTTTAGCTGAAGGCCAACGTGTAGAGTTCACTCTTTCACAAGGTCAAAAAGGTCCTCAAGCGGATAACATCACTCCGTTATAATTTTTACTTTTAGTAAAAATTAAGAAGAAGCAAGCTACGGCTTGCTTTTTTTATGCCTAAAAATTGACTGGGCTAGTGAAT
>NZ_JAKEVM010000169.1 GCF_022398475.1 Pseudoalteromonas shioyasakiensis
ATTTACAACTAAATGAAATTAAAAATGAATAAAGATTCCTCATTTGCTGGACAATCTGTTTACTCGAAGAAAGTGCTCTCAATATACGATTTCTGGGTTTTAAGAGTCTCAAATAACTATTTTTGGAAATGCCCTACTAAATTTATTAGCGAGCAATTTTCAATGTTAGTTTCATCTAACCATTTAGATGTTGGTGTTGGCTCAGGTTATTACCTCAAGAATTATTTGCCTCAATCAACAAAACGTATCGCTTTACTAGATTTGAATCAAAATAGTCTTGATGTAACTTCAAAAGCAATTAACCATTTTGAACCAGAAGTTTATTGTAAGGATGTACTTGAGCCTCTAGAGTTAAATGTCGATAAATTTGACTCTATTAGTATTAATTATTTAGTTCATTGCCTGCCTGGAAACCTAATTGATAAGGGCATTATGTTTAAGCATTTAAGAGATCATCTAAATGATGATGGTATATTGTTTGGTAGTACAATTTTAGGTAAGGGCACAAAACCAAACTTTTTCGCTAAAAAATTGATAGGTTTTTACAATAAAAAAGGAATATTTAGTAATCACAACGACGATTTAGAGTCATTGGTTGCATCTTTAAATGAACACTTTGCAGATGTAAAAGTAAAAGTTATAGGATGTGTTGCGTTGTTTTCAGGTAAAAAAATATAATAAATACGCCAACACTATTTTCTACACTCGGCATCCCAGGTTATTGGGTGTTTCTCGTCTTGAGTCGTCTATTTTAAATATAATTGCATATTACTAGATATGTTAGCATCACAAGAAGTATGTCTTAGAATTCTCAGTACCCAATTTACCCGAGTTCTCAAATTTCTCATCTGCACTGGTTAAGACTCTAGACAAAATAAGGTACGAGATTGATGAGAATGACGACGATGGTGAGTTATTAAAGTTTTACTGGCTTGCAAGAGAGTACCCTCGTTTCTATAGATATCATCTTGATCATGCTGAGTTTAGATTGAGTTGATACCTTGCGCAAAGCAAAAGGACGATGGGTAAATCGATTTAAGGATTATAGAGACTGCTTTGTTCATTACACACCAACAAATAATCGTATATACGCAGATGTTATTCCTCAAGGGGATGAAGTCATTTTAAGGTGCAAGTGTTACCCACAAACCCAAATATAAGGACGGTTGAGGAGGGTTAAATATTCTAAAAAAGTTGAGGTTCAAACCTACGGCGCGACTTTATATCGTCATTTTTCTTCTCTCGATAAAGCTACAGCAAGAGATATAATGAAACTTTACAAGAAAAATGAGTTTCCTAAGAGAGCTAAGAACCTGTTTTTATCGTGCAACGAACAAGATAATGCTAATACATATGAACCTTCTCGGCTCAAGTAAACATAACGATTCTTTTTAGCTGTTTTAAGCAGCTATTTTGTCTTTATAATCTTTTGAATCTGTATATCTTCGGTATGTCTGTTAGCCGTTAAAAATCGTTTACGGCAAACACATATTGAGGGTCTATTATTGCGAGCTTATCGCTGCCTAAACCAGTTAATATGGCAAGTGCTTAAGGCCACTAGACATTTATCGGTTAACCTTGAACTGGCACTACTCAAAGATATGGCTCATGTGTCCAGTTAGTTAAAGGCTCAGTTAAGGTGCAAACAATTAAATTCATCACATCACTAATGAAGTGTCTAATCAAGGCCAAATAGCTTGTTACATCTACAACACTTACCCAACAAACACAGCTTTAGCTGACTAAAACACAAATAATGCGTGGTTGTTCATGCCACCTCATTGTGCGACTTAGCTTATTAAAAACCTTTCATCATTGAATACCGTCTTATTCTTCAACATATAATACACAAAACGCCCAAGCTTGTGGGCAAGGACAGATAGCGCTTTGGCTTTGCTCATACCATTCCGCTTAAATATCTGATCTAATATAGGCTATATAAAATCACTGGTTATTAACATTGAACTCAAATATATCTGAACAGCTTTAGCGCTTTCTCGTAAAGAACCAAACGCACGAAAGCGCATGCGATTGCTCGCAGTGTCATTATTTTATGTGAGTAATAGCAGAACCGATATTGCAAAACGTTTAAACACAGCTCGAAGTAGTGTTAATATATGGGTTTCTAGTTACCTAGAGCATGGGCTGAATGGTTTAGACAATAAGCCTATTCAAGGACGTCCATCAAGGCTGCAACAGCGGCAACTTGAACAACTGTCTGAATTTATAAAGCGCACGAACACAGAACTTCGTGGCGGCCGCCTTACCGGTGAAGATATTGTGCATTACATTCACATTGAGCTTGATGTTCATTACCACTTAAATCATGTCTATAAAATTCTAAAGCAACTTGGCTTTAGTTTGATCACAAGCCACTCTAAACACCCGAAGCAATCATTACAGAGCTAAGAGGCTTTTAAAAACTTCCAACTGGAAACAATCCTTCACACACCGGGACACCTTCCTCTTGATCGTATCGACGTATGGTTTCAGGATGAATCGCGAATTGGACAGCAAAATCCAACTACGCGTATTTGGGCTGAAACAGGCACTCGGCCACGGATTGTAAAACAACAGCAATTTGACTATGGATACTTATTTAGTGCGGTATGTCCAGCCACAGGCCAAACAGAAGCGTTAGTCAGTCCATTTCTAAATAAAGAAGCGATGACGCAGCATATGCGCCAGATATCACACGCGACACCTGTTGGAAGGCATGCTGTCGTGATAATAGATGGCGCAGGCTGGCACACATACGATACAGCTGCAGAATTTAAAAATCTAACGCTGATAAAGCTTCCACCTTATTCACCAGAGCTAAATCCAATAGAGCAAGTATGGAGCTGGATACGACAACATTGTTTATCTAATAGAGTGTTTTCGGGCTATGACAAAATTGTCGATGAAGTTTCAAAGGCATGGAATCACTTTATTTCGATACCAGATCGAGAGAAGAAAATGTGCAATCTCAATGGATTAAACTGATTTAACCTTTATGCGGAATGGTATTAATACTCTCAAATTGTCTAGTTAATGAGTCTGAATAGCTTTAACTAGCAAGTGCTCAAAAGTGAATACACAGAGCGCCATTGAATTAATTATCACCCAAATATCTAATTCCCCAATTTTTATTCAAATTTAAATAAAAATCCGGCTTTATGCTGTTTTTAAGAGTTTAAGATTAATTCGACTTTAACGTTGAACATTAACTCTTAAGAGGTTTAAAAATGGAACTAACCAACCAATCAAACGTTGTTGAAGCACCAACAATCACTAAAAAAATGTCTACAGCTAAAAAAGCGACCATCGCACTGATGGTAATCTCTTTAGCTCTATTAATTTCACAAGGCGTAATGGCTGCGGCCCCAACTTCTGGTGACTTCCTATACGGAGTTTACAATGAAGTAGTTGGCTGGTTAACCGGCGCACCTGGCATCATCATTTCAATTTTCACATTTGGCTTTGCTGCTTTCCAAGGCATTATGAAGCAGAACTATGCTACTTGTGTGGGTGCATTCCTTATCGCACTGCTATTTGCAAATGCACAAGATGCTGTTGAGTACTTCCTAACTGCTTCAGTTGGAGTGCTTTAAACCATGGAAACGCCCAATCGCTACCGCTGCAAGACCCACATCAACCAACCGTTATTAATCTTGTTTGTATTTACTAAAGAACAAGTAATACCGTTGATGGCCGCGGTAGCGATTGGCATGGTGACAAAACAGACCTTTATCCTTGTATGCCTAGCCATGGCATACATTTATATCTCTCAAAAGGTTAAAGGCCGATTCCCTAAAGCCTATGTTAAACACAAGCTTTGGTCTTATGGGTTCATCTTAACCAATCAAAGCAAATCAATTGCAGATCCAGTTAAACGTACATACCACCGCTAAGGCAAGAAAATGCTTGATGATAAATCCGCTTCAGTTCGAAGCTTCAAATCGATGGTTGCATCTAACAACATAAGCCGAGTAGCTAACCTATTTTTATCCATTACAGTTGCTCTAAGCGCTTTAACACTGTTTTTCAAAGACAGTGAAGTCGTTGTTATCCCAGAACAGAATTACTTTGGTGAGCTTACAATTCAAGGCGATAAAGCTAACCAGAATTACCAACAAGCATGGGCCTACAGCGTATCTACTCTAATAGGCAACATTAACTCGCAAAACATCGATTTTGTAAAAAAGATAATGATGAAAATGTTATCTCCACAACTACAAGTTGAAATCGAGCCAATGCTAGATAAGCAAGCTGAAATGATAAAAATGCGTGATATACGACAAGTTTTTATTGCCGACGACCTAATTCATGAACCTGAAACTGATTTAATCACCATTTGGGGCCAAAAAATTACTTTCATTGGTGGAGAACCCAAAGCAGATACGAAGTGGAGCTACGAATTTAAGATCACCGCAAGAAATGGAAGACCTAAAATCACCCACTTAGATCAATATCCGGGCACCCCAAGAAAGCGAAAACAAGTGATGGAAGCGCGTGGCGATGCTGTACCGGGAACTTTAGAGTCGCAACCTTACTATGACAGTGAACTAGAGATAGGGGTGCTAGAAGCTGCAAAAGATCTGAAAGTGAAAGAACAACAGGAGAGCAACTAGATGAAAATGAAATCAATACTTTTAGCCATTGGTTGTGCGTCTAGTACATTCACCTTCGCTAATGATGCAACTGAAAATCCAAGCAATACATTCAAGCTACCAACAGAAGTAGTAAATGAACAACCTATTCTGGTTACAAAACAAGCCATATTTGAAGCGGCTAAAAGCGGCATTAAATTAGATAGTCGAAGTGAGCCTGCAATGAAAACAGTCTCACCTCAAGATGAAATCAATCAAATTGCCGATAACATAAAACCAAACGGAATGATGAATGAAGCTGACTTTAACCAATACCAGCAGCCACAAACTGCACAGTCAATTCGCTCAGGAAATGGGTACTCATTCCTAGATATCGTTAAATCAAAATACAAGCCAACCCAAAACCTTAGCAACCTTGAACCGGGTGCTAATATCGCTATACCTGTAGCTGTCGGCTTGACGAACCCAATCATAACTAACTTTAAGATGGTTGCCGCTAGAACCCACGACGAAGAATCAGTCATTGAATTAGAAGATGGCCGTTTATACATCACTTTAAACTCACTTAAGCCTGTTGCTTTAATGTTGTTTGAAGAAGGTGTTCCAGAGTCAATGATTAATCTTACATTGGTACCAATGGAAGCGATGCCGGTTGTTGTAAATGTCGATGTGAATCTTTCAAAAACGATGCAGTACAAGGGCGCAAATCACAGAGCGGAAATAAAAGAGCAAGAAACATTAGCTGAAGCGTCTTTAACTGAAGGCCACGTTGCAAATGTTGAAACAGATCGAGTAGCGCGTATTAAGCAAATTCTAAAACCTGTTGGTAAAGGTGAAATACCACAAGGGTTTTCACTTTCTCATGATGTATCAAAAGCGATGCACCAACCTTGCGGCTTAACCATTAGTCAGCAAGTACTACAGCGAATTGTCGGTCCAAGAGAAGTTGTTGATGTAGTCAGAATCCAAAATACAACTACACGCCCCTATACAATTCGTGAACAAATGTGCGAGTCACGTGATGTTATGGCCGTTGCCATTTACAACAAATCACTACTGCAACCTGGCGAAGCAACAGAAGTTTATATCCTGCGAGCCAAATTGCGCGAAAGCATTGTTAACACTAACTCTAAACGTCCTCGTGTAATCAACTAAGGCTGGTGGAAATGAGCATTAAAAAACAATGGGAAAATCCCAAAGTTAGAAAGTTTGCAGCAATACTGGTGATTATTCCTATTGCGTTCTTTGGTTATAAGTCGATGTCTTCTAGTGATAATAAAACCAGTCTGCAGGACAGAATTGCAGCTAGACAAGCTGAAGATCGCCTTGATGGAAAGGGTAAAGTACGCGGGCTATTTGATTCAGAAAGCATTGCTAACATCGATAAAAACGAATTCGACGAAATCTATGACAAGTCTGTAGACTCAATTCGCAGAAAAGAGCGTGAAGTATATACAGAAAAAGAGCGTGTACTTGAGATGGTTCAGCAACAACAGCAAAGCATTGATGACCTGACGCTAAAATTGAAAGATTACGAGCGCCAACTAGAAGTGCGCGATAGAGCATATGCAAATACCCAACATAATAGACAATCAAATGGTGGCTCACGCTCAAATTACAACACTTCATACTCTGGTACAGAGCAAGGGCAACAAGCGATGGTTGATGCACCACAACAGTACGATGAGAGAGTCTTTGACAGAACCCCTACTCAGCTTGTTACTGCAAAACCATACATCGAAGGCCGTGTAATTAGAACTATCACCCAACGCAGCGTTCGAAGTATTAAGAGTTCGGGTGTTGTTGAAGAAAAGCAGCAAAAAGATTTGTTGATCACACAACAAAGTCTAAAACCTGAAAAAGAGGTCCAAAAGAAAAGCGATCCAAATGAAGGTGGACTAATTGATTCTAACGAAGGCGTTGTTTATTTGCCTGCAGGCTCATTCTTCTCTGGTGTTTTACTTACTGGTTTGGATGCTCCAACACAGCTTGCAGCCAAATCTTCTCCTATGCCGGTTGTAATCCGAGTTAAAAAAGAAGCTATCTTACCTAACCATTTCACTTTAGATATTCGCGAGTGTCACGTTATTGGCCAAGCAATCGGGGATTTATCAAGCGAAAGAGCGCATATCCGAGCACAATCAATTACATGTGTACGTAATGACGGTAAGAGTGTTGAAAGCGCGATTCAAGCGAATGCAGTTTCTGACTTTGATGGCAAACTTGGTATAGCCGGCAGACTTGTAAGCAAAAATGGCAACCTCTTAGAAGGCTCTATGGCAGCTGGATTTATGAGTGGCATTTCTAAAGCTGTTGCACCTCAACGAACTACATCAATCAATACGTCTGGTGGTGATAGAGCGGTATGGGAATCAGTAGACTTAGGCTCCGTTGCTTCTGCTGGTGTGTTCCAAGGCTCAGCTGATGCTATGGATAGACTAGCTGAATACTACATCGCTTTAGCAGAACAGATTCATCCAGTAATTGAGATATCACCGGGACGTTCAATTACATTCGCTGTGCTATCTGGCACTAAACTAAAATTAGGTGATTAAACAATGAATGACTATATAAAAATGATTCTTATCAGCCTAATAATGTCAGCCTTAGCATTTTTTGCTGGTGTATCTTACACAAAAGCAGTAAGCGAAAAATCGATGATTGAAGTAACTGATTTAATTGCAGGTTATGCGAAAGTTCAAACGTTTAATCCAGAAGAAATTTCAAAGCGCATTACATCAGAGGGGGCTACACCTGCAGAGCTGGCATCTTATATCGAGCGTTATATTAAGCTCCATCAGCTCAAAGGGGTAATGCTTATTGATGAAAGTTATGTAGTTGCAAAGCCTAATTTCTCATCATCTGCTACGCTTACTATGAGCGAGCTAAATAACCTTAGTGAAAAGTACAATATTAAAACTGAAATAGATTATGACTCACTCCTTAGTGAATTCAATAAAACAATTAAAAGCGCCAAGAATTACACAAATTAGATCCCAACTAAAAACCGCCTCATTTTGTAGGCGGTTTTTTTTGATCTATGTCCTATTCTTGATATCAAATTCATTGGATTTACATCAGGCGTTTATTAACCACGAGAGCGATTAAAAAAACAACGCGATAGCTTTCTCTCCTGATATATAATATTAATTCTAAAAATAATTATGATTCACTAATGAGTGAGTTTAATAGTTTTGTTGAAAGAGCCAGCCACCAAAGTGTCCTTAATAAACAAGAACACGGATATATGGAAACTTCATGGCGGACGACCTACAGAGCTAAAACAATTGAAGGCAAGCTTGCATAAAAACTAACGCATTAAGAGATGGATATGTTTGGTATCTCACTAAAGAAATTGACGAGGATTTATTAGCACAATCACAGCAAGGTTTTATTGAACTCTGCGTTCTTGTAGATTAAGAGGTGATTAATTTCGATGATTTCAAGATGCTAATAGACGAACCCCGAGAAGCTTTGGAGAGCTTTAAATATCTTATTTTAGAACTCTACAGCGCAGATCGTTTCATTATTGTTCAATCAGCACTTAATTCTTACTACAAGCATCATGATTCAAAACATCTATCTTTCCACAAATATACAATTAATACTCACAGGCCTTATTTCCACCACCTATGAGCGAAGTTGAAAAGGAAGTTTGTTCATGTAAAAAGGGTTTCTATTCATC
>NZ_JAKEVM010000017.1 GCF_022398475.1 Pseudoalteromonas shioyasakiensis
ATAAAATAGCCTGTACATTTTGCTACATAGGTTTTCAGTTGTTAGTTATTCTTTTTGGTTATTAAAATGTACGACTTATTTTTGCTAGACCAAAAAAAAGGGCCCGAAGGCCCTTTGTTACATAACATACTTAGGGAGTACTTAGCCTCGTTTTACGCGGCGACGAACACCTGCAAAACCAGCTAATAGAACAGTTAACCAAGCAAGTGAACCACTTGATGATTTTGCTTTTTCTTCAGGAACAACGGTTGTCTCTTGTGCCGTTACCGTCACTGCTACACCTAGTTCCATCGGTTCAACACCATCACTTACCGTTACAGTAAACTGATGCTCACCAGCTGTTAAACCTGATACTTCAGTGATTGCTGATGTTGGGCTTGCGATTGTACCTGGGCCTTCCCATGAGAAAGTTAACTCATCGTTATCTAAATCATGTGATGCTGATGCATCTAGGGTAATCATGCTGCCTTCAGTAACTTGCTGAGCACTTGCTTCAACAACCACTACCGGTGCATCGTTAACTGCTTCAACCGTTAACATAAAGGTCGTGCTTGCAGCATCTGAAGGGTATTCAATATCAGATACCATCACAGTTACTTCTGTCTCACCAGAGAAGTTCTCATTTGGTGTAATCGTTACTGTATCGCCATCAACTTCATAGGTTACGTCGTCAGAAATTACCGAGATTTCATTCTTCGAGTTCTTTTCATCAATGTGATGAACTTCAAAGCTAATCGGTGTTTCTTCTGTTGTTACCATGTCATCAAGGGCTACCACAGTGATGTTGCCTGGAATGGTTAGTGTTGCTGTTGAAGTCATGTCATTCAGACCCGAGATTGCTGCTTTAGCTGCAACTTCAAGTGTTTGACCTGCTGCAGACGGCGTAACTTCGGCCCAAGCAGTCACTTCAAATTGTGATGACTCTGGACCTACATAGTCCATACACACCACGTAACCATCGCTGATCACTTCATCTAGGTTGTTATAAGCGATTTGAATACCACGGTAGTTTTCAAGTGGACCATACTCGAACTGGGCACCACGGAAACCTTGCAGGCCGATACTACCTGCAGGACGCGTCGAACCGTAGTCTAGATTGTCGTATGCATAGTAAATTTCATGCTCATCTTTACCAAAGCGTGTATTTGCATTAAATAACACCTGGAAATCAAAAGAGTTATCACGTTTAGTGTATGTGTATTTACCTGTTGTACGGTCATATACTGGATTATCATAGTCTGATGCGTTATCCCACTCAACAATGCCCCAACCAGTTGTTGTACTTGCAAGTGAAATACCTTCGCTAGACGATAAACCAACTGACATTACAGAGCGCAATAAGCCATTATCAGTGAACTCCCAACCACGCCATAATGGGCCCATATTCTCATATGGGAATGAGTTATAAGGGAACGGGTTATGAACAGGGAAGAAATATCGGCTACCATTTGTGTTAACTGTACCCATACCACGAATTTGGATTATCGAGTTTTGGATATTGGTATTTTCAGCATTGTTATAAAGGCTGAATGTATCATATGCGCCGTTATAAAAACTTGCGATTGGTAACGAGTAACCATTTCGTGAGTTGTAATAATTATTCTCTTCAAAACCAGATAAAACAGGTGTAATACCAAACTCTGCTAAGTCAACATAGCCACCCGGGTTTGAGTTACCAAAATCAGGCGTACGACACATTTCATCGGTAATGTTATCTGTGACGATATAATCAGGTTCAACATCGCGAGTATCCGCTTGCGTACCCGTTACAATCACCTTACCGTCAGCAATTTCAACATTGATTTCTGATGCTGTTGAGACCGCCACGTTTTCTGCTTTAATGTCAAGACCCGCAGGGATATCAAGCTCTAGTGAGAACTCTCGATCTACACCTGAATTATTTGCTAACACTTCAAATGTGTAAGGCACCATATCACCCACTTTCGCACCAGTATATGGTGCATCAAGATGAGCAACGTCATTACCACGGTTGAGCTTAAATGGAATAGAACCTAGGTTACCATGGTTCACAGCCGATGTACCTACATCTAATAGTGAGTAGTACACACTGTCAGCATCAATGTCCATATCCCAGTCAACAGTCATTTCAACAGTATTTTGACCATCACTTCCTGGAAGGCTTGCAGTCATACCAGAGGCTACTTGGTCTGACACAACCGCTGTTGCAAGTTCAAATGTTTCTTCAACGGCACCCACTGACGCTTTATTCGGGCTATAAGCAACAACCCAATACTCACCTTCTTCTGGGTTATTGATATTACAGAAGTTTTTATAAATCTTATGATTAGATACACATAATATTTCATCTTGTGGCTGAACAATTCCATCACCGTTGTAGTCTTTACCTATATAAATAATAGGGTTAACTACGTTCAAGGTACCTTCTAGCTCAGATTCAACATCAACAGTTTCTGCAATAAAACGTTTTGAGTTAGCTGGTACTGTCACAAACTTAGTAAATGTTGCTTCATCTAAAATATCAGCTGCATCAACATCACCTGTGCGATTCATCGTCCAAGGGAAAGTACGCTCATCATCTTTTGGTAAAGTCACCGTTGTGATATCTGCTTTTACTGGCTCATATGCACGAGCCACTGGCGCTTCAACACTTGGTAATACAATACCTTTAGCTACATAAGTACCTACGTTTGAGTGAGCTGTTGTCTCTAAAGATGATGGTAAGTTACCACGATCATATTTAAACGCCACAGGCCAATGTGCATCAGGGATATTTTCTTCTTCAGCCTGGAAAACAAGGTTTGTATGCAGCTCAACCTCAGAGTTACTGAACCAATCTTGAGTATCCATGATTGATGCTTTAACAATGATTGTTTGTGTCTCACCTTTTTTCAGCGTGAAAGTTTTCGGGAAGATATCGATATTCACACCGTTTTGCGCTGTTTGTGAGTTAACATCAAACGCCCAGTTTTCTACATCTTCATGACTTACAGTCCAAGTACCATCTTCTGTTGCTTTAATTGTACGAACCCACTGACATTCAGGCGCACAAGAGAAATTAACTAGATTTGGTAAGTTAAGTTTATGTGGTGTACCACCATTATATGGATCAGCAGCTAAGAAGTTATCTGCCGTTTCATCCATGACAAAACCAGCTTTAGCAGCCAATCCAACATTGATGCGACCTGCGCCCGAACGATAGGTTTTCGCATCAGCAACAACATCACTTGCACTATTCAAGCGATGATACTTAACAACGTTTTCAGCAGTCATCGATAATGCAGATTGGATTTCAGCCGCAGTCCACTCAGGGTGAATTTGACGTAATAACGCCATTGAGCCTGCAACATGTGGTGATGCCATCGATGTACCGCTAATTGCAGCGTAATCTTGGCCATGTGGCGTTACAAATGGATGTTCATCAGAGTAAGCCGCGTAAATATCAACACCAGGAGCAGCGAGCGTAGGAGCAAGTACTTCAACATTAGAATAAGACGGGCCTCGTGATGAGAATGTTGCCAACCAGTCAGCATCTTCTGCATCAACACGACGCTCAATCACTGTTGGTTTGATGGTGATCATATGACCAAGTTCAGAGTAACTATCTACCCAATCTTCTAAGCCATCTTCTGGATAAACACCATTCCATTGATCGTAAGTAAAGTGAACACCTGGTAATGAATAACCTTCAGCCACTGTGCCTTGATCGCGGTCACGGTTAAACATGATGAAACCATCTGCACCACCGGCTTTTACGTGATCAACTTTTGCAGTACGCGCATTGGCTGCTGAATCATTTGGATCGTGACGTTGACAGATAACAATAACATCAGTGCTACCATCAGCCGCGCCCGCGATTTCAGTACCATCTTTGTAGAAATTGAAGGTGTTTTCTGGATAATCTGCCGTACAGTAACCGTTGTAGTCTTTAAAACCATTTACGTCTTCGTAATCTTTAGCCCAAACAACAACACCGGTAATTTCTTCGCTATTAATTGAACCACCAACAAGGCCTGTTTCTGACCAGCTAGGTACTTCTGAACCCAAAGTTTCGTCTGCAAAACCAGCAAACTCGACCGCAGTTTCAACAGCGACAGTACGACCATGTGTTGTTGCTGCAACTTGTGCAAGCCAAGGTGATGAATTATCTAAGTAACCAAAACACTCAGCCGCGCCACATGCTTGACCACTGTTACCTGCTGCCGCGGCAACGTTAATGCCCGCTTCACGCGCTGCTAAGAATGCAAGTTGTACTGGATCGGCCCACACATTAGAATCAGCACCACCAATTGAGAAGTTGATTACATCAACACCATCAGAAATTGCATCTTCAATACCCGCTACAAGTGCTTCACCAGGACAGCCTGCGTATTCGTCACTTGATGGATAACATACTTGATAAGCAATGATATTTGCGTGCGGTGCAACACCTGAGATTTCAGGAAATAAACCTTCTTTTAAGATATTACCATCGGTGTTTTCACCAAAGCTCGGAAGCATAAACGGTACATCTTTGACCACGTTACCAGCTGCTGTTGAAGCTACGTGTGAGCCGTGACCTTGGTAATCTTCACCAATTGCTGGCCAGCCTGGGATCATGGCATCAAATGCATCAGTGATCACATCATAAGAACGCACACCGATTAATTTATTATTACATTGAATTTCTTCAGGTTCTTCAACACAGTCACCTACATAAACACCTGGACCAAACGGGTTTTCATGCTCGTAACCATCCCCACCTACAGCTGCAAATGAAGGGTGATCTGAGTTAATACCGGTATCGATGATACCAACGATTTGGCCTTCACCTTTACCCTTGATGCCACTAGGAACGCTTGAGCCATCCCAAATTTGATCAGCGCCGATATGCTTAGGACCTTCATCAGAAAGAAGATCATAGTTCTTCGAACGCATTACAGAAACGACTGCACCAAGCTCTGCAACGCGCATCGCTTCTTGCTCTGTCATTTTTACAGAGAAACCATTTAATGCTTTAGTGAATTGACGACGCATCTCTGTACGACCAGTCACCGCAGTCACGTTTTGCATTACAGTACGTTGCTTTGAAAGTAGTTTATTTTGATAATCTGTTACAGCAGAGACTGCCGCTTGACCTTTTTCAAATACTTTTGAAACGCCTTGTGCTTGAAGTGATTGTGATAATGGTGAGGTTAAATCGCGTGCTTCAAGAGCAACAGAGTTATCACGTAAACGGATAATATAAATATGCTCACCATCAATGCCTTCTTCAGCAAATTTATTTGCTTTGCTATTTAGTTGAACATTTAGGCCATCGTTTTGTAGCATGTTGCTAGAGTCACCTTGGTTAAACTCTTTGCTAAACGCTTTTACTTCTTCAAATGTTATATTAGGTGCTTTTAATTGGTGTTTTACTTGATTGTTATCAACACCCACTGCATGAGCAGCACTGGCACTGTAGAGAGCTGCGGCAACAGCAATCGAGAGTGTTTTCACTTGCATAAAGTATCCCCTGGATAGTTAGTTGGAGTAATTATTCAAGCTGTGTGAACATCCATTTCACTGCTTGCGACTACAATATAACCACAAGAGGTTTTAAAAATGGCGTACATTCGTGTAGCGTTTTGTACACACTGTTAACATTTAAATTACCAGGCAAGTATCAATATTAAGTTTATTTTTACAATGCCGATAAATAGAAAAAGGGGCAGCGCATATTATTTAGGTGAAGTTGAAGAGCTTAGTTGTCTTGGTGAGCGCTCAGCACAATCTGGTGGTTATAGCCCTACAGAGGCCAATAAGATTGCTATTGAGCAGCTAAAACTTGAAGTAGTAAATCGAGGCGGCAATGGCTACTGGGTAGAAAGCTGTAAAGACTTTACCAGTGACTATCAAAGCTGCGATGTTGCCACTGTATGTAAAGGTAAGACTTATAGTTACTGAGGCAAACTTCGCTTTATTTATTACTGAGCTGTCACTTTTAACAGCTACAAACAAAAAACCGAGCATATAAGCTCGGTTTTTAAAACTAACATAACGATTAAGCTTGTGGATAATCGCGATATGCACGCTCAATTTTTTTCGCTTGCTTTTTAGACACACCAAGGTGCGCTAGTGCAACACGTAAACGAGCACGTGATAAGTCAGAACCTAAAATTTCCATCGCATCAAGTACTGAAGTTGAAGATGTCTTACCTGTGATAGCCACAAAGATTGGCTCAAGGAAGTCTTTAATCTTCAATTCATGGAAAGTCGCCACTTCTTTTGCGATAGCAAAAATCGCTGGCTTTTCCCAACTGCGTAAACCTTCTAATTGCCAGATGAAAAACTGTAATGCTTGACGGATTACATCTTCATCAGCTTTACCTGCTGTTAATAGCGCAGGATCATAGCTTGGAATACCACCGACAAAGTGACCGGCAAGGTCAACCATATCAGAAAGCGTATTAATACGCGTTTTTGCTTCTGGTAATACTTTAGCGAATAGCTCAGTATTAAACTTCCAATCAACAAAACGTTGCATTAGTTCAGCATCAGATAAGTTTTCACGGATCCACATACCGTTTAACCAGCTAAGCTTATCGATGTCGAAAATAGGGCCACCAAGCGACACACGTTTCATATCAAAGTGTTCAATCATCTCTGCTAACGTGAACTTTTCACGCTCATCAGGCATTGACCAACCCATACGGCCTAAATAGTTTAATAGTGCCTCTGGTAGGTAACCCATTTCTTTGTAGTAGTTGATTGAAGTTGGGTTTTTACGCTTCGATAATTTTGACTTATCTGGGTTACGAAGTAATGGTAAGTGGCCTAGTACTGGCGCTTCCCAACCGAAATCTTCATATAACTTTAATAGCTTAGGCGCTGAATTGATCCACTCTTCACCACGGAAAATGTGGCTAATTTGCATGTGATGATCATCAACTACGTTAGCAAGGAAGTAAGTTGGGAAACCGTCAGCTTTAAGTAGCACTTGCATGTCTACATTTTCCCATGGGATCTCAATGTCGCCACGTAGGTAGTCGTTAAACTTAAACGTGCCTTCGCTTGGGATCTTCATACGGATTACGTAAGGCTTACCCGCTTCAAGGTTTGCTTTAATTTCATCTTCAGAAAGATTTAAACCGCGACCATCGTATTTAGGGCGTAGGCCTTCGGCCATTTGCTCTTCACGCATTTGGTCTAGTTCTTCGCTCGTAGCAAAACAGTAAAAAGCTTTACCCTGTTCAACTAACTGATGCGCAAATTTCTTATATAAATCGCTACGCTCAGATTGACGGTATGGCCCAAACTCACCGCCTACATCTGGACCGTGATCCCAGTTTAAGCCTAACCATTGTAAGCTATCCATAATAGCTTGCTCTGATTCTGGCGTACTACGAACTTGGTCTGTATCTTCAATACGTAACACAAACTCACCGCCTTGCTGCTTAGCAAAACAGTAGTTAAATAATGCGATGTATGCAGTACCTAGGTGCGGGTCACCAGTCGGTGACGGAGCAACACGGGTGCGAATTGTCATGGTTATATCTCTCAAAAGACAATTAAAAATTTGCCCAAATGCTAGCACAGCACGGGCTATAATCGAAGTGAAAAGCCGCTTTATGCCGCGACTTTATCTAAATAAGCAATGATATCGTTTGATTCATACAACCAAGTTACTTGGCCGTTTTCTTCAATGCGTAAACAAGGCACTTTTACTTTTCCGCCCTGCTCTAAAAGCTCTTGGCGAAATTGCTCGTTGCCTTTGGCATCACGAGTTTCAACTGAAAGACCTTGGCGTTTAATTGCACGACGTACTTTCACGCAAAATGGACAAGCTTTAAATTGATATAGCTTAAATTGTGATGTCACTGAATCAAGCGCCGCTTGCTCTGCTGCCGGACGCTTTTTACTACGTGGTGTGAATACAAAATCAAAAAACAAAATGATGCGGCCTAACAACCAACGAACAAACTTCATCTTACCTTCTCAATAGGGCTCTAAAAAAATAGTGGGCAATTTTAACACAGCTAAGCGCGCTGCAACACCTTAAAACAGCTCTATTGAATCATCTTGAGGTTTGATTTTTTGAATATCTAACTCTGAATAGGCAGTGACACAATTACGACCACTGTTTTTAGAATGGTACAAGGCCTGATCGGCTTTTTGGACCAGACTGGCAACCATTTCAAACTCGTAGATTGGCATAAAACCGCTACTCACTGTTAAGTTACCGACTTGCGGGAAAGGGTACTCTGCTACGCAGCCACGAAAGCGATTAAGGGCATTGCGTGCATCGAGCTCGTCACTTGCTTGAAATAACACAGCAAACTCTTCGCCGCCGTAGCGAAAAACATAATCTTCAAAGCGAAAGTTATTTTTTAATAGCTGCGCCACTAACAAGATCACTTCATCGCCAATAACGTGCCCATAGTTGTCATTTACGCTTTTGAAATGGTCAATATCGACCATCGCCAAATACCAATGACGTTGCTTTGAGTCATGGCTTTCATGGCCTACAGCGGCATCGGCTGCAATTTCAATCACCTTTTTATCAAAGGTTTGCCTGTTTAAAAGCTCAGTTAAAGGGTCAAGTTGCGACTTATAAAGTAACGACAGTTGATTCGCGTAGATATTTAGCATGTAGATGGCGAGCATGCTACAGCGCTCTGAAAGCTCTTTTTCAGACTCAATGACCAGTACACCAACCACATTGCCCATGTAATAAATGGGCACATAAGTAGAAATAAAGCCGTAGTTGCGACTGATGCGAATTTTATTGCGGCTGACTTTTTCGATAAGCTCATTGACTTCGTGTTCACTGAGCTCTTCAATAACAGAATCTTTATTTAGCAGTCTTGCAGGCAAGCCCGGTTTGAAAAATTTATTGATATAAATAGCGAAACGAGAGAATTCATCTAATTCACTCACGGCATTGATAAGCGCCTGATCGAGCTCAGGCTCTTCTTCTTGTTGGGTAATTTCTACAACCCAGTCATGTCCGCAAGCGTTAGCCGCCATCTAAAAGTCCCCAAAACTGCTTATTACTTTAGTTTAGTTAACTTTATCAGAATTACTAAAAAACTATAACAAAATCATATCATCTCGATGGATTACTTCACTGCTTGGTGCAAATGCAAGCAACTGGGTAATTTGCGACGAATGACAGCCCTTAATTTGATCAATTTCTTGATGGTTAAAATTAACAAGGCCTTTGGCTATACATTGCCCTTGGCACGTCACCACTTCAATCACATCGCCGCGTTCAAATTGCCCTCGCACAGTTTTTACGCCTTTTGCCAGTAAGCTTGCACCACGCTCTTTAAGTGCAAGGCTTGCGCCATCATCAATCACTAATTGCCCCGTGCTTTTAGGTCCTGCAAGTAACCATTTTTTGCGGCCATCTTTTGGTGCGGTGAGTTTTAAAAAGCGTGTACCAGGAAGCTTGTCGGCCATACAATTTAGTATCACATTTTTGCCTGCGCCTTTGGCAATAATGACCTCAACACCAGCGCGACGTGCAATATCGGCTGCTTGCAGTTTGGTTGCCATACCACCGGTACCTAGGGTAGTGCCACTGCCACCAGCGAGCTCTCTTAGCTCATCATTAATATGCTCAACTTCGTTGATAAGTGTCGCATTGGCATCAGAGCGAGGATCGCCTGTAAATAGGCCTTCTTGGTCAGTTAACAGTAACAGCTTTTCTGCATTCGCTAATATCGCGACTAAAGCAGATAAGTTATCGTTATCACCTACTTTAATTTCGGCGGTTGCCACGGCGTCGTTTTCGTTAATAATTGGTACTACATTGTGCGCAAGTAGCGCATTTAAGGTATCGCGGGCATTTAAGTAACGTTCACGGTCTTCTACATCAGCGCGGGTCAGTAGCATTTGTCCAACATTCACACCATACAAAGCAAACAAGCTCTGCCAAATATGAATAAGTTGCCCTTGACCGATTGCAGCAAGCATTTGTTTTTCAATCAAAGAACGACCACAGGGGGTAATGAGTTGCTCGCGACCTGCAGCAACCGCGCCGCTTGATACTAAAACAACCTGATAACCCTGCTTTTTTAACTCGCAACATTGGCGAACAAGTTCAACCATGTGCGCTTTATCTAATTTGTCGGTACCGCCTGTCAGCACGCTTGTGCCCAGCTTTACAACAACGACGTGTGGCCTTTGCATTTGATTCTTATATTCTGTAATTAAAATAGAGAATTTATATATACCAGCTAACGGTTTTTGAACAAGTTAAAAAAATTCATGCTAGGATCGCGCTCTCGTTTTTTTACTCAATAGCGACACCTATGCCAGCCAGTTTATGCTTAATTATTGCGACCTTTTTATGGGGTAGCTCTTACATTGCTTTAAAGCATGCAATCAATGTTTATGACCCTGTGTTAGTGATTTTTTTAAGAATGCTAACCACATTATTGATTAGCTTATGTTTATGGCGCTATATAATCCGCTTTGAGTTTAAACCAGGTGACTGGAAGTACTTAATTGGTATGTCGCTGGCTGAGCCTTGCTTTTATTATTTATTTGAAGGACATGCCCTTGAATACACTTCGGCATCGCAAGCTGGGGTAATTGTTTCTTGTTTACCAATTATCGTCGCTATTTTGGCGTTCTTAATACTAAAAGAGTACATCAGTAAAGCCATCGTCGTTGGTTTTACCTTGTGTATTGGCGGCAGCATTTTATTAACGCTATTGTCACCAAGCACAGAGCAAGCCCCTAACCCGCTGCTTGGTAACTTTTTAGAGTTGATGGCGATGGTGTGCGCGGCGTTTTATACCGTGAGCGTAAAACACCTAGTAGCTCGTTACTCACCACTTACTTTAATTGCAATTCAAGGGTTTAGCGGTAGCTTATTCTTTGCGCCTTTTTTATTTTTCATCGAACTACCCAGCGAAAATCAGCATGATTTAAGTGCCCTACTGAGCATTTTATATTTAGGCTCATGTGTCACTTTAGGCGGCTATGGCATGTACAACTACGCCATTAGTAAGGTGTCGGTATTAACTGCTGCTGCTTATTCAAACCTCATTCCAATTTTTGCGTTAATTTTGTCAGCTATTTTACTTGGCGAAGTACTCACACTATGGCAATGGGTGAGTATTGCAGTGGTATTCGCCGGTGTTATTGTTAGTCAACGTCATCAAGAGCTGAAAGTTGACGTAGACGATAATTTATCAGCCGACACCAATAGCCTAAACTCTGTCCCTGAAGCTAACGAGTCAAAAGGGTAACAGGTTAATAAATAAAGGCCTGATTGCGCTAAAAAACCTTGTTCGCTTTGATGAATAACATCAATGCTGCGAACTTGATAGTGTTCAATCTGGCCATTTTGCAACTGCATACTGAACTGCTCACCCACTGCGACATGTTTTAGAAATGCAAAGTGGGTGTCGTTATGGCCAGCTATTAACACCCCTTTTGAGCTGCCAAGTTCACCGCTTGGCAAAAAATGCCCGGGGGCAAACGCAAGGTTTCGCCCCGACGCACCGGCAAGTACAGTCATCTCTTGCTGCTGGCTTGGCCAATTTATGTGTGCAGTGACATAACCATCGGCGTAAAACCAGGGCCTTACTTGCTGATTAGGACTTTGCAAAGCTTGCTGCCAAGCTGACTCAATTAGAGCCTGTGCCAGCCAAGCTTTCGCCTGTATATAGCCACCATTAACAAACAATGCGATGCCAAGTAAGGCGCTGCAAACTGGCAGCGCTTTTTTTAGCGTCGCCATTGCCATAACCATGAGAATGTAAGCAACAACAACCCAAGTAACATAAACACCCGGCTTTGTCCGTCGGTTTGCGGTAGCGTCATGCCATTAGGAAGTTTATTTCGTACTTGCATTGAACGCTCTGCAATCTCATTCCCCGCGTAGTTATCAACTGCAATAAAGGCCGTAAAAGGGCTAAGTAAATGATGCTGAAGTGCTAATGCTTCGACTTCTGCGCGTACCGCCTGTTTTTCGTTATAAAGCAGCAATGACTTAATTTTTTGTCTGGCCCAGAGTCTAGCGATACCTTCGCCGTGTGCAGCATTGGCAGTTGCTAAATTAATCGTCATTGGCCCTGTGTTTGTCTGCCCCTTTAATGTTAAGTGCTGACTGCCATCAAGCTTTACGGCAACCAAAACCGGCTCTGAAAAATACAAGTCAGGTAATGGCGATGGCCAATACTCAAGGGCTGCTTTGTCGCCTTCAAGAGCAAGCTCAGTAACAGCTGGATGCGCCAGCTTATCAAAAAGTAGTTGCATTTTTGGCTGTACTTGGCTGGTGCTACTTATAAAAGTAAATGTACCACGACCAATATCAGCAGCCCTGGTCATAAAAAAGCTATTAGGCGCGCTACCAATACCGACGGTAAAGAGTCGGCTGTCACCTAAATCTGTTTGAATTTGTTTAAATAGCTGCGTTTCGTTACCCACACTGCCATCGGTTAAAAACACCACTTGGCGTACAAAGCCATCATGCTGTTTACCATCAAGTACCTGAGTCAGTGCTTTTGCTATTTCGGTACCGCCATCAGCTTGTAAGCCATAAATAAAGCGCTCTGCACGGCGAATGTTAAAGTCATTGGCAATCATTGGTGTGTCACTTAACACTGACACTTCGCTATCAAAGCCGATGATGTTAAAACTATCATTTTCATCCAATAAAGAAAGGGCATAAAACAAGGCTTGTTTAGCCTGCTCCATAGATTGACCATGCATTGAGCCGGAGGTATCTACAACAAACACCATTTCTCGAGGAAGACGAGCTTGCGAGGTAAAGTGATCGCTTGGCGGTACTAACATCAGTAAACCATATTCTTGCCCTGCTACAGTTTCGGTAAAAAATGCAGCCTGAGAGTGGGCTTTATCAAGGGGTTTAAATGTCAGCTCAAAGTCTCTATCCATCGGAACATCACGATTAAGTGATAACTGGTACCGACCAAAACTTGGGTTATCGATTTGCATACCCGCTAAATTAGCGCTGATATCACTGAGTTCAAGGCCAATATCCATCGCAATTGCAAGGTTTAGGCTCGCATCAGACTCTTGGCTTTGTGCGCGATGAAAAACAGGTTTCAGCCACGCTGATGCCACTTGCGCTGTGTTAGCTGTTGCGTCGTTCTGTTGTTCTGTGTCTGTTGTTTCTAGATTCGCTTTTTGCTGTAGTTCTGCCGTTAAAGGTTCGTAGCGCGGCGTAATAGTGGTAGGAAAGCGCAGTGAAAACACACCATCTCGAAAACCGATTATCTCTTGGTATTGCAAGGTAATTTCAATCTCTTCCCCTGCTCCAAGGTTTGCCACATCAGTAGAGAAAATATTCGCACGTTGCTGACGAACTAAAGCGGCGCGTTTACCCTGTTTTTGAGCTTGCTCAAATTGCTGTTCAGCCTGCTGTTTAAGGGCAATGTTACCGGTGATAATGCGCTCACCAATTTGCATTTGCATGGCATGAACTGCACTTTCATCAAGTAACGGAAACACATAGCGTGCATTAACCGCAAACGGGTGCGGGTTTTGATAACGTTGTTTAACAACAACATGATTAATAAGCCCAGTGAGCGTCATAGTGACATCGTTTTTCACTAATAAGCCCGAAGACACTTGGCTATTTGAGTCATCATAAAATCGCAGTTCGGCACTGGCATTGGCTGCAAATGCAGGGTTAACTGCATAACCTAATAAGAGGATAAAAAGGCTCCCAAAAAGGAGCCTTTTGGTACGGTTACTCAACATAATATGTCACTCCATCGACCGATGAATTAGTGGTTACTTTGTGCTGTACGTAAGCTGCTTTGTGACACAGGGCGTGTCGTTAAGGTTACACGGCGGTCAAACACGTTGTCTTCGTAGTTATTTGAATCGGCAACACTTTGCTGCTCACCAAAGGCGGTTGCGGTTAAGCGCGTATGAGGCACACCTTGTTTAATTAAGTAGCTTTGCACTGCATTTACACGCTGTTTTGAGAGCATTAAATTAGCCAATTCATCACCACGCTGATCTGCAAAGCCATTTAAGTCGATAGCCAAATTTGGCTGGGCAATCAATAACTGCGCGACTTTGTCGAGTTGATTAGCAAAGTGTGGGGCAATTTCGCTAGAGCCGGTTTTAAACTGTACCGTCATCGCCAGTAAGGTGTTTAATTGGGCTTGTAGTAACTGCTCTTTTTCGTCAGCTAATAATTCAAGCTGCTCACTTAGTGCTGCGTTATCGGCAATCACTTGTTGGTAATCAGCGGTTTGCTCTTTCATTACAACTAATGCGTGAGCTTGTTCATCAATGGTGTTGTCTGCCGCTTCTTTTTCACCAATTAAGCCACCAGCAAACGCGCCAATAAATGCTCCCACTGGGCCGCCGACTATGCCGCCAACAACTGCGCCAGCACCTAAGCCAATGGCTGTTTCTTTTGGTGTTTCTTGTTTACTTTGACTCGCAGCATCTGCAAAAGGGGCTACAGATACAGCAGATGTGATAACAGCGGCAATAATTAATTTTTTCATGGTTTAATCCTTTTTCTACTTAATTGCTTGGCAACATTGGTTGGTGTTGCAAACTTGGTATGGAGCTATTAAAACAAGTCGAAATGGCAATAAAGGGGATCAAAAAAGGCAAACTGCTGAGCAATTGTGGCAGAAAAATGGCAATCGCGTTTTTGCCAGTACGCAAGGCAAAAAATTAGGTATAGTTCGCTATAGAAAGAATTTAAGTAAGTATTAGCAATGAAGAAAATAGCAATCGTTGAAGATGAAACTGCAATCCGTGAAAACTACACAGAAATGCTCAGCGCTCAGGGCTATCAGGTTGTAGGCTTTGCTGACAGATCCAGTGCTGAACTGGCATTTAGTCAATCTTTACCAGATTTAGCCATTGTTGATATTGGCCTTGGCCATGAAGTGGATGGTGGTTTTTTACTTTGCCAAACATTACGAAGTCTATCTAAAACCTTACCGATTATATTTTTAACCGCCCGCGATAGCGAAATTGATACCGTATGCGGCCTGCGCATGGGTGCTGACGATTACTTAACTAAAGACATCAGTATGGCGCACCTTGCTGCTCGAATTGGCGCATTGTTTAGACGCCTTGATGCCTTCGACCAACCCGCCGATCAAACCGCTCTTTTGCATCGCGGCCCATTAAAGTTAGATACTCAGCGCATGCAGGTTTTTTGGCAAGAGCAACTGGTTGATTTAACTGTGACAGAATTTTGGATGGTGCATTCACTTGCACAGCGTCCAGGCCATGTAAAAAGCCGCAACGAATTAATGAGTGATGCCAAGATTTATGTTGATGACAGCACTATTACTTCTCACGTAAAACGTATTCGTAAAAAATTTATTGCTTTAGATGGTGCATTTGACTGCATTGATACCGTTTACGGTATGGGTTATCGCTGGGAGCAAGCTTAATGCTGCGTTTTGGGCTTAGAACAAAGTTTATTTTCTTATCCTGCTTTTTATTTTTATTGCCCTGGCTTGGCTATGAATATGTTTGGGAAATGGAAAAGTTTTTAAGACAAGGGCAAGAAAAAACCTTAGTAGGCACCACCCGCGCACTCGCAACCGCATTACATGAACGCCCCGCTTTGTTTGACTCGCAAACCAACTTTTTAGATCAAGTTGTAAAAGGCCGAGATTTATACGCTTACAACCTAAATAACCCGATTCAGCTTGATGGTAAATTGTCGGAGTGGCAGCCTTACCAAAGCTTATTTTGGCATTATGACAAACGCTACTTACAAGGGCTAAGCAATGAGCATCAAGAAAGTGATCTAAGTTTTGATCACATGGTAGGCAAGTACGAAAACTACCTTTATGCGGCATTTAAAGTCACTGACAGCTCACTGGTGTATCGTGCTAAAAATGTGCTTAGCTTTACCCGTAATGATCACTTACAGATCATGTTAAAAACACCTGAAGGTGAATTTAAAAGTTATGTGGTGGCTGCCCGTCAAGATGGTTGGGTTAATGCCTTTGATGCTACGACACAAGAGCCGGTCACTAAAATCCAAGGCTATTTTAAAAGCACCGATACGGGTTACAACATAGAGCTGCGTTTTCCGCTTTCGATGCTAGGTAATAAGCTTGGTTTTGCGATTGAAGATTGGGATGAAGACAAAGTTGAGCCTCAGCTAATGTCGACCTCAAACCTGCAAAACCCAAATGATATCGGCTCAGTTTTAGTGCCTTCACCAGAAATTAACCGTATTTTGAAAGGCATGGGCCACAGTGGCAGTCGAATTTGGGTCGTCGATAACCATCATCGTGTCCTTGCGCAATCAGGCTCAATTCATCATGCCGATGGCGTTTGGGCAGACGGCTTAAAAGAGGAGCCTGCAACAACATGGTGGCAACGCTTTGAGCAAGATTACTTACACCCACTTTACTATAAAATTTTAACTCGCCCAGAAAATGAGTTTATTGATACCTTGCATGATGTCGCAGCGATGCAAGGTACTCACATAGCCAGTGCTTTAAATGGTAAACCCGCATCATCATGGCGCTTAACCCCAGATAACAAAGCCGTTATTTTATCGGCGGCCTACCCTATTTGGATCCAAGATAAAGTCATTGGTGCAGTAATCGCAGAAGAAACCACCAACGGCGTGCGCACTCTGCGTAATAAATCCTTAGAAAAGCTCTTTAATGTGATTTTAGCGGTGATGCTTGTTGGTACTGTGACACTGTTCTTTTTTGCTTCAAGAATTTCCAGCCGTATTCGCCGCTTACGTGATAATGCCGAGCAAGCTATTGATGCTCAAGGGCGGATCACTGGCAAGATTACTTATGCCGATTCGAATGACGAAATTGGCGACCTTTCTCGCAGCTTTGCCAACATTGTTAGCCGTTTAAGTGGTTATACTGATTACTTAGAAAATATGTCATCACGACTCTCCCATGAACTTCGTACGCCTGTGGCTGTTGTACGCTCATCACTTGAAAATTTACAAATGCAGCCGCAATCTGAACTGAGTCAAAAATACCTCGACCGTGCCAGTGAAGGGGTTGAGCGGTTAGGTAAAATTATTACCACCATGAGTGAAGCAACGCGCCTTGAACAAAGTATTCAAAATGCCGAGGCAGAAGAGTTTGACCTGACCAAGGTGATCACCGGCTGCATGCAGGGCTATCAAATAACCTATGGTGAAAGCCTATTTACCTTGTCGCTTTGTAAGGAGCCGTTAAATGTTAGTGGCGCACCAGAATTTATTGCGCAATTACTCGATAAGCTCATCAACAATGCACTTGAGTTTAAAACCCCGCAAAGCACAATTTCAGTCAGCTTAACCAAGCAAGAGCAGCATGCATTATTAAAAATCAGCAACCAAGGGCCTTTGCTCCCTGACGGTTTAGTTGAACACATTTTCGACTCAATGGTCTCGGTGAGAAGTCAGCAACATCAGCAGCAGCCACACTTGGGTTTAGGCCTTTATATTGTAAGGCTTATTTGCGATTACCATCACGGTAAAGTATTAGCAGAAAATTTAGCTGATGGCACAGGTGTTGTATTCACTGTGGAGCTGCCTATTTAATAAGCATATTTGCGTTACATATGATTACAGTTTAATGACTGGGTATTCACCGATAATTCAGATTACAGGACGTAATATTTGTAATACAAAAGGCAAATTATTCTTTGGAGGGCATCATGCGATCTGGATTACAACGTGAAGAGATTGAGTTCATTATGGGGCTATTTAGCTATAATGAAGCAACCGATAAACCAGCGGCTCCAAAAAAGCAGCCTGTAAAAGCTGACACAAAAAAAGTTGATACAGCGCAATATAAAGCAAACTACAAAGCAACTTATTTGACCTAGCTAAGGGTAGCTCATTACAATGGCGCACCTTTGGAATATAACGCCTTGTAATGAAAAAACACTCACCTAAAAAAGAACTGATTTTACTGCCCGTTTTGTTCGTGGCTATTTTGCTTTGTGTTGCAGGTCACTTCCTACTCCAGCCTAACTACCAAGACAGCCATACCGTTGAGTATTTACTCGCTGCACTGCCATTTGCCTTGTTTGGATTAGTGATTATCGCCTTTAAAGTTGCCAGTAAAAACGATAACCAAGAATAGATCAAAGAACGTGATAGCCAAACCAATCGGGCTTCATTGCTTGAGCTTGCCCGCTTGGCGTTAATTTTATTGATAAGTTGCTATCTAACAAATCAATCGCAAAACAATCGTCTACATCGTGCAAATCATCTTTATGAAGATGAGTCATTCCAGCCAATAAAGACTCTTTAGCGCGTTGCTTCGCTTCTTCACTGCTACGGGCAACGTACAATGCAAAATCATGTTGCTCCGCAAGACTATCAGCTCGGTAAGCACCTAAATTCACAAAATATAGTTTTTCTGTTTGGTGATGCGCAGTATCAACCACTTCGACCTGATAGCCATCGATGTGCTGAATTTGCATGTAGCTATCCATGTGCACATTGCTTTTATCACCCACCCACTGTGCTTTTAGTTTTGAGTAAGTTTGCTCAATGTTATCGCCTACGACAAATCGAACGTCGTGCATTTCAATGTGGCAACCTTGAATACGACCGCCCAGATAGACTAAAAAAAGCGCCATGTTTTTCCTTATATTAAGCTTTCAACATTAATGTTGTGCTTTTTAATTAATTTATAAAAATCTGAGCGATTACGTTTCGCAAGCTTTGCGGCTTCAGCAACATTACCCGCTGACATTTTCAGCATATTAATTAAATAATCTCGCTCAAATTCTTTTTTTGCATCGTTTAACGAAAGCGGCTCAGCAATACTTACATTACTATTTAATGCACTCTCTACTAACTGAGCGGCAATCACTTTACCAGGTGTAAGGGCTACTACCTGCTCTATTACATTTTGTAATTGACGAATATTACCCGGCCAGTCATAGCGCACCAAAGCATGCATTGCATCATTGGCAAACTGCTTTTGCTCTTGCCCCATACGTTTAGCAATTAGACCTGCAAAATGCTGTGCTAGCAAACTTATATCTTCTCTGCGTTCACAAAGCGGAGGCAGTTTTAAGTTCACCACATTTAATCGGTAGTATAAATCTTCACGAAACTGCTGATTGCTAATTGCCTCAGGAAGATTCTTATGAGTCGCCGACACTACCCGCACATCAATTGGGATCTCTTCTTGAAAGCCCACAGGGCGAATGGTTTTCTCTTGTAAAACCCTCAGTAGTTTTACCTGTAAATTTAGCGGCATATCACCAATTTCGTCTAGAAAAAGGGTACCACCTTGTGCTTGTTGAAACAAACCTTGATGGTCTTTGACTGCACCTGTAAATGCGCCTTTTTTATGCCCAAACAATTCAGATTCTAAAAGCTCTCCCGGCACTGCGCCGCAGTTAATTGCCACAAATGGCCCATCACTAACATGGCTGTGTTGATGTATTGCTTGTGCAAGCAGCTCTTTACCTGTGCCGCTGGCACCGGAGATCAACACATTCACTTGCGTTGGACCAAGCAATTTAACTTGCTCAAGTAAATGCAACATCGCGCCGCTACGGGTGACAATATTGGTTTGTGTTGTTGTTTCATCACCGTGTACACCATGGATCTCGATAGCTTTAGCAAGGCTGTCGAACAGCTCATCTTTATCAACCGGTTTGGTAATAAATGCAAATATACCTTGCTTCGTCGCTTCTACTGCATCAGGTATCGAACCATGTGCTGTCATCATAATCACCGGCATTGAAGGGTAACGACTTTGTAACTGGCGATGTAGAGCCATGCCGTCCATTTCATCCATTCTTAAATCGGTGATCACCGCATCGTAGGTTTGATTTTTTAGCGTTTGTAGTGCCTCAATGCCACTTTCAACTGTATTAACCAAATAACCTTTTGACTCAATTCTAATTGCCAGTAACTTTAATAAACTCGCATCGTCATCTACTAATAAAACCCGTGGTTTTGTTACTTCATTCATGGTTACTGCTCCTTGGTTTCTTCACGTAGCAGAAGTTGTTGTTCGATAGTCGCAAGCGACGATAAGGTTTTTTCCATTTCATCACTCAGTGCTTGCTTTGCTTGTTTTGCCGCTAAATTCTGTTGTAAATATTGCTTTTGCAACCAAAGATACTGCTTAATATCATCTGGCCAATAAAAAGCATGGTCGCTTTTTTCAAGCTGGTTAAGGGCTTTTTCTGGCTCTGAAGCACCGAGTAAACAAATTGATTCAAACAGACGCTTTAGCTCATTTTCGCCAACATAATTTGCTTTATCAGAACTCGATTTAAAGCCACCGCACTTGGCAGCATGCCAAGCAATGACAGTACTTGCAGGCGGGTATAACGGCTCACTTTTCGGCCGAGGCTTGGGATTAGGTTGCCCTTGAGGCTTCACATCTGTTGTCGGCTCTACTTGCTCTGGCTCGACATGCTTTTGCGTGATCGTGCACCCTGTTATAAAAAGTGTGCCTATAACAAGCATAAAACTGGCTTTATTCGCTAAGCCCATATCAGTTAACTCCTTGGGTTAATTGAATTGGTAAAATGGCTGTAAATACACACCCTTGTGGCTCATTATCTGTAATAGAGAGCTTACCGTTTAATTGTTCAACGGTTTCTTTAACGATAGTTAAACCGAGCCCGCTGCCCATTTCAGTATGTTGTTTTGCATTCTTGCCTTGGTAAAAAGCCCCAAACACGGCGGCTTTTTCAGTGTCGTCTATTCCTACTCCTAAGTCGCTAACACTCAAAATTAACTGTCCCTGCTTTAAGCTTGCTTTTATTGTCACTGACTCATGTTCCGGCGAAAACTTTAGCGCATTTGAGGTGAGTTGAATAAGCACCATTTCAAGTAGCTCAATTGAGATAAACAAGGTTTTATTTGGTAACTCGTTAACCCACACAATGGATAAGTCACGCGCTGATAATCGGTGCTCAAAATGACGCTCAATTTTATTCATCATCACGTTAAAATTAAGCTCGCTTAGGCTTTGCTTACTCGTTCGAATCGCGTTGTAACTCAATAAGCTTTCAATCATGGCTCTGAGTCGCACCATACTTTGTGTTATTAACTCAAGGACAGCTTGTTGCTCACTATTGATTGGACCAACAATTTCATCTGCAAGTAAATCTGTGCCTTCAACCATCGAAGCTAGGGGGGTTTTTAACTCATGTGTCACATGGCGTAAAAACGTATCTTTTTGCTGCTCAAGCATATGTAACTGTGCTTGAACCCATTCTAGTTTATTACCTAATTCAACTAACTCTGACGAGCCACGAACTTGAATTTTTTGCTGCCAATGGCCTTGTCCAAGTTTATCAATCACATGTGTGAGTTCCCTAAGCCGTCCGCTGATCCGCCAAAGAAACCCGCCCCCGACCAATAACGTCAGTGGAATTAACGCAACTAACCAATTAATAAATGAAGCTTGAAGTGCTTTTAATTGCTGCTGATTTTTTGTGATGCGTAATTCATTTTGTTCTTTGAGCCAATTTGTTTGCTCACTGATAAGCTTACTAGCGGGTGCAAACAGCTCACCATCTTGCTTTTGTTCTATTAATAAATGTTGATGCGCAAACTGTAATACCTCAGCCAATTGCCGCCACTGCGAGACATAATCAGCGGTTGGACTTAAAAATATAAGTTCATCGACACTTTGCAGTGACGATTGCCACTTATTGGCAATCAAGCTATCGAGGGACTCACTTTTAAGCACCCAATTTTGTCGAGTTGCCCTTTCTAGGCTATTTAAGTCTTGTTTTAGGTTATTAAATGCTTTGGTAATTTCGTAATTATCACCAACAATTTCTTGAGTCACCGCAAGCTGCTTATTGAGCGCATTTAAAAATAAAATCACCACCAATGATAACGGCAGTAAAGACAGCAAAATGCTACAGACGAACTGACCAATAAGACTAGGTCGCCAATTGAGTAACTGTTTTATTTTTATCGCTACTTTATTTTGCATATTCACTCTCAACATAATTTCAGATGCTGATTATTAGTGAACAAACTTAGACACTCGCTGAATCCGACCTTAAAAAGTGCTGATTTTTACCCAAAAACCGATACAAAGTTGCTATTTGGCAACATGCTAACTAATTGAAATAATAAGGATAAACTTTTAACACCTGAAAATCGTTGCAAAAAAGACACAACACCCTGTAACTATTTCGCATTCAAAACCACACAAAAACTATAAACCATTGATAATTAAAACCTTTTAACATTGGCACTAATTTTGATTAGTACTAATCAAATTAGTTATTTAGGACACAAAATGAAAGTAACGGCCCAGGTAGCCACCCTGCTTATAAGTCTCATCTCGCTAAGTAGTTATGCACTAGATTTGCAAACAACGTTTAACGAGCTTGATAAAGACAGTAATGGTTTTTTGAATGAAGCAGAAGCATCTGAAGATGCATTATTACATGGCAACTTTACGCAAATTGATAGTAACCAAGATGGCCAAATTTCATTTTCTGAGTTTCAGTCGTTTATTCAATAGGAGATTGTAATGAAACAACTTTTAGCTGCATTCTCGCTGATGTTTTTAGTTATCAGCGCCACTGTTTTAGCATCACAAATGGATGTTCGATTTGCTAAATTTGATACAAACGCCGACGGCGAGATTTCATTAACTGAAGCAACTAAACACGATAACTTACTTAAGCAATTTGCTGATCTGGATGAAAACGGCGATCAGGTTTTGTCTGAACAAGAGTTTGAAAAATTCAAACCTTAACGGCTTAAAGTGCTTGCCATAATCCCAGAGGGAATGTGTAAACGGATTTAAATTTTGGGAGTTAAATTATGGCAAGCACTTTTATTTATAAAGGAGAGTAATTATGAGAATTTTCTGGCTTGCTTCATGCACCTTAATTACTATAAGCTTCAATAGCTTAGCATTGGATGTAAAACAACGATTTGATCACCTCGATAAAGATAAAAATGGTTTTTTATCTGTGCAGGAACTGTCATCACAACCGCACTTGCAAAAACGCATAGCGCAGTGGGATACAGATAAAGATCAACAAATCTCGCTCCTTGAATTTAAACACTATTTAACAAACAAGAGTTAAAATAATGTCAAAATTAACCTTTGCCAGCCTAATTTTATGTGGTGTATTTAGCACAATAAGTTTTGCTGCAGATAGTATTGGTGAAAAATTTAAACAACTTGATCGTAATGACGATGGCTACCTGACTCGTTCAGAGTCAGCGAGAGATCCTGCTCTGTGGTCACGTTTCAAAAACTACGACAGCGATAAAGATAATAAATTATCGCTCAGTGAATTTAAGGTCTACGCAAGCAAATAAAGAGTTACAGTTAATTATTTACCTGCTGCTGAGTTGCAGTTTACTGCAACTCTGATACTGTTTTCGTAAATCAATAAAAACTATTAGAAGATTATGAAACTCATCATCAGCTTACTAGCAACAGCTTCACTTAGCTGCTTTGCCAACACCACTGTTATTTACAATGTAAATGGCTACACGCCTACCTACAAAGGTGAAACCCAACACTTTTCTGCACTGGTTTTTAAAGACGGTAAAGTCGTAAAAACAGGCAATGACTCAATTAAAAACAGCTTCCCTGACGCCACCTCAATTGATGGTGAGCAAGCCACGTTGTTACCTGGTTTAGTCGATGCTCATGGCCATGTAATTGGTTTAGGGAATAACCTCTCACAACTTGATGTCAGGAATACGCTCTCGGCAGATGAGGTTGGCAAAATGCTGGCTGAGTTTGCCAAAGATAAGCAAGGTTGGATCATTGGTCGCGGTTGGAACCAAGAGCAGTGGCCTGGCGGTGAATTTCCAACTGCCGCTGATTTAGACAAGTATGTAAAAGACAAACCTGTGGTGCTTTCTCGCGTTGATGGTCATGCAGTATGGGTTAACTCAAAAGCCATGGAACTTGCAGGTATTGATAAACAAACTCCCTCTCCTGCCGGCGGTGAAATTTTAAAGCTAGATTCTGGGTTACCTTCAGGGGTATTCATCGATAAAGCTGAAACACTTATTACCCAGCATGTACCAAAAGCAAGTCATGCCAGCATAAATACAGCATTAGATAATGCTGGTGAACACTTGCTGAGTTTGGGTATTACATCAACCCATGATGCTGGTATCGATTATGATACATGGCAAGTGTACAAGCAGCGCTCTGAGCAAAATACCCTTCCGGTTAGAATCGTTGCCATGCTAAGTGCAGCCGATCCTCAGCTAGAAACCATGCTCAAAGCAGGCAAATATAAAGACATGAATGACATGCTGTCGATTCGAAGTGTCAAAGTGTATGCGGATGGTGCTTTAGGAAGTCGAGGCGCAGCCCTTATCGAGGAATACGCAGATCGTAAAAATCACCACGGCTTAATGCTTGAAACCCAAGAAAAACTTGAGCAACTATTCAACTTAAGCTTTGCTCATGGTTTTAGTGCGAACACCCATGCCATTGGTGATAAAGCCAATCATGTTGTGCTCGATGCTTATGAAAATGTGTTTAAAAAAACCGGTGGGATTTTACTGCGTAACCGAATTGAACATGCACAAGTTGTTACTCCTGAAGATATCCCTCGTTTTAAAACGTTAAAAATTATTCCATCAATGCAGCCTGTTCATGCAACCTCTGATATGCATATGGCAGAGCAGCGCCTAACTGAAAAACAACTTGAAGGGGCGTATGCTTGGAAAACCTTTTTAGCGCAAGGCTCAATAATTGCAGCAGGTTCTGACTTTCCTGTAGAGCTTGCTGATCCGTTTGATGGATTATATTCAGCCATTACACGAATGGATCATAATCAATTACCTGAAGGCGGCTGGCGACCACAAGAGCAGCTATCGCGTGATGAAGCTTTGCGTGCATTTACTTTAGGTGGTGCTTATGCTGCACATCAAGAGTTTAAAGTAGGTAGTTTAGAGCAAGGAAAGTGGGCTGACTTTATTTTGATTGATAAAGACTATTACAAAGCCCCTGTTTCTCAGATCCACGATATAAACGTGACACAAACTTGGATTGCGGGCGAGCTGAAGTATAAAAAAGAGAAATAATATTACTTAGTGTTACTCGGCGTCAGCTTTTTGCTGACGCTTTAATTTAATGATGTGGTAAATATTCACAAACGCCAGTAAGCCATTGGTAAAGGCTACCGGAACGGCACCAATTGCCAGCCCGTAGAAGGTAAATGCAATACACCCTGCTAGGTTGAGCCAGCGTAGTTTTACTACATCGCTCATTGTCAAAGAAGCAACCAACAGTGCTGACGCTAAATAGCCTAAATATTCCCAACTCAATTGTTCTCTCCTAGGCTTTAGGTTAGCATTGGAGCTTGTCATTTTTTTTGACGCACTCTGTGCTAGTTTGACAATAAAATAAAAAAGCTAACTTACTAAAAACCTTGTAAAGCTTAAGAGTAATCTTAGCTTTAAAATCATTACACGGGAAATGAAGGTATCAGTAACGTGAAACACCTTACTAGCAAGTTAGCGTAAATTCTTAGAATCTTAATGCTAACGTCATTAAGATGTAATAAATAGGACAATTGTCCGAAGAGCGGCGTTAATGTTTCAATATCATTTTTCAAGCTATCTTGTTGACCAATTACTGACATTTGCTGGCAGTAGTTTTCAACAAGCTAAAAAAGAAGTGCTGATCCACCAAGATCAACCCTTGTCAAAACTCGTATTAGTGAGAAGCGGCACAGTGTCATTCAGCTATGACGTGGGTAATGGCCGACGCCTTCTTTTAGGCCAGCTTGATTGTAACAACACATTGATTGGTGAGATTGAAGCACTGAATAACTACCCGTGCATTTACACAGTTACGTGTTTTAGCGATGTAAGTTATAACTTAATAGAGCTTAAGCATTGGCGCGCACTACTCTTAGAAAAGCCAGAATTAAGCTTATACACAGCGCAAACAATTGCTGCTAAGTTCCAAGAAAACCAAAAAATAAACTTAGATAAACTGCTATTACCACTTAGCTACAATATAGCTAAAGATTGCTTGTTAAGAGCTGAAAACAGCAACCCAACACTACTGCGTGCCTACCCTACCGTAAATGCTGAAGCAGAGCGCTTTGCCACCACCGAAAGAGCTTATAGACGAGTAGTTACAGAACTAGTTGAAAAAGGCTTAGTGCAGAGAAGTAACCAAGGTTTACAAGTGGTAGATATCGACAAGCTTAGTGACTACGTAGAAAGTTTTGCGCAGTTATAAATGTGTTACAAATTATTCTTAAATGCTTTAAAATAATATTACCAAACTGAAAAGCAAAGTCAGCACAAGTTCAGTTGGATAATCTATAAATATTCATAGAGTTAAGCTTCTTAACAGTAAGACTCTATATTACAATTTAGCAAAGCGGTTTGTTATCAGCTGTTGTACTTGATAGATAAGACAGAACTTTCTTATTTTATTAATGAAAGTATATATAATGTTCACTTGACGTATATATAATGTACGCTTATCCTTCAATAACAGATAACCATGTGTGGCGTTTTTTCGGTGCACAAACCGGTACTATTTGCTCTAATAAAAGTCTGATTACTTTACGAGAAAGGAAAGAAAGGTAACGATTATGGGAAACAATGAATTTAAACTAACCAAGCTAGCGCTAGCGTTAGGTGTCACTTTAAGCTTAAGTGGTTGTTTGAGTGATGACGACAAAAACGACACAGTGCCTGAGCCACCTGTACCTACTGTAGATGTTCCTGTGGCTGATACACCTGAGGATTTAACGTTCTATGTTTCAGGTAACGTAGTTCAAAAATCAACAGGTAACCCAATTGCTGCAACAATTATGTTCTACCAAGACGGCTCTCCTTCTGAAAATGTTGTAGATATCGACGGTAACTCTATTACCTCTATCACAACTGAAGATGGTTCTTTCACATTCAATCTTGCATCATCAGATGTTTCTACGCTTAAAATGATTGTTTCTTCAGATGAGTTTATTTCTAAAACTTCGATTTTAGACTTCTCTGAAGTAGATGACTCTGAACCGTTTGAAGCTTTCGTTCAACTTACAAAACTTGATGACACTGTAACTTCTGCTTCTGGCACAGGTACTGCTACTTCTGGTCAACTTGCTGAAGAATTAACTGTATCAGCAGATGCAGACTCGAGCTCGGCTTCAGTTGCTATTGGTACTGATGTTGTATTGCAAGATGCTGATGGCAACGCAATCTCTGACGGTGATATTAGCTTATCAGTTGTTACTGCTGATGTTGATGCGGCTTCAGGTAAAGCAAAAGCAATTGACCTTATCCCTGATGGTTTAAATGAATCAAGTACAACTACAGTTCAAGTTCCTGTTTCGATGATGAATGTTGAAATGATGGCTGGTGATTCAAAAGTGAAGAACTTCTCTAGCCCAATCTCTCTTACGGCATCATTACCAGCAACAGTTAATGGCCAAGCCATTTCTGAAGGCGATTCTCTAAGTGTAATGTCTTATAACGAAGATACTGGTGAGTGGGCAACTGAAGATTCTGTAACAGTAGACGCGGATGGCAACGCAACAGTTTCTACTAATCACTTATCTGGCTGGCCTTTCCTTTGGAGCTTCCCAGCTTGTACAGCGGTACCAACTTTCGCATTAGGTGGGTATCCTGGTAGCGTACCATTAATTATTGATATTGATACTCCTCAATTTTCATACAGCCGCCGTATTAAATCTGGCAGCGGTAACCTATTCTTACGTGCTGCAGCTAAGTATGGCTTATGGAATACTTTAAATGCTCGTATCTCTGTACGTGATTTACTAGGTAACTCATGGGGTTTCAGCTCACAATTAGTATGTGGTCCAATTTCAATTCCAGTTGTTCAACCTTACGAAATCGTTAGTGAGAATATCAATGTAACTTATTCTTGTTCTAACGCGAGCGAAGATTTCCAAGATAATACGTACCCATTCACAGGTGCTTTAGTTAAGTATGCACAAGCAAACAGAATTAAAACAGCAGCAAGTGGTTCTGATGGTTCATACAGCTTAACTGGCTTACAAAGTGGTGCAGAGTATGATGTTGTATTCACTCCACGTGGTGTTGATGTTGAAGAGCAAACATTCACTATCACGGCAGATGGTACTGATGAAACCTTTAACATCGTTCGTGACAACTGTGAAGTTGAAGAAGTTCCTGTAACTGGTGGTACTGGTGGTACTGGTGGTACTGGTGGTTCTGGTAACGGTGGCTAGTCCACAACGCTAATAAAGCTTTTAAAACCGCGCTTATGCGCGGTTTTTTATTGCCTTTAAAAAATATACATAAACACCAAGTTTCTCTTTTGTGATAAGCATCAATGCATTTACGCTGCTTAAACTACCACTATTATCAATGGGGAGTTTTACGCACTTAATTAAAGACAATAAAAAAGGCCCACTAAGAGCCTTTTATGAAACATCTGAACAAGATTACTTTTCAAGTAAAATGTCGTGGATGTTCGCTAAATCAGACTTACCTTCGATAATTTCGTCTGGCGTTAGGCCTGAAAGCTCATGAGGGAACACTAACCACTCTTCAGACTCATGAATGAAGTAATCTGGCACCATGTCTACCTTTGAGTTCTTCGGCTTGTAGTATGGGCATGCAACGCGAATATCACGTGGTAGGTTTAAACGCATTAACTCCGAAAGCTTTTCTTTTAATGCAAAAATACTGCGGCCAGAATCGAACACGTCATCAACGATTAGTAATGAATTGTCTGCATTGGCATTTTCAATGATGTAATGCAAACCGTGAACTTTGATCTCTTTAGATTGCTGGTTAATACCGTAATACGAAGAAGTACGCACTGCGATATGGTCAGTTTCGATGCCTTTGTAATCGTAATATTCTTGAACTGCGATACCAATTGGAGCACCACCACGCCAAATACCAATGATGAAATCAGGACGGAAACCATCTTCATAAACTTGTGCCGCAACACGAAATGAATCTTCAAGAAGCTGCTGCGCAGTGATATAGCACTTATCTGACATAAATAGAGACCCCAGTGTGAATTGATCATTCAAGTGTAGCTAATTTAATAAAAACTAACCACAGGATGAGAAAATGTGGGGCGTGATTTTATACTAATTTACTCAAAAAAGCTTGTATCAGTTTGTAAAATTCCCCTTTAGATCAAAAAAGCCCCTTAACTTAGATAAAGTTAAGGGGCTTAATGAAAAAGATAATTGCTTATGCTTTTTCTAGTAATGTTCTTGCAACGGTACGCATACCTTGTGTTGTTGCGCCTGCAGCCCACTCGCTTGTGCTACCCATGTTAAATGCAGCAGCAAGGTCAATGTGAACCCAACCTTTACCTTCATTTGGCACAAAGCGTGATAAGAAACCAGCCGCATTAGAAGCACCACCGTAGCCACCACCTTTTTGTGGACGACTATTTGCTGTGTCAGCATATGGCGACGGGCAATTTTGTTGGTGCCACTTTTCAAGTGGTAGTGGCCAAGCAGCTTCCATTTCTTGCTCTGCAAAGTCTTGTACGTCACGTACAAGCTCTTTATCAAGACCAAACAATGCATTGTACTCTTGGCCTACAGCAACAAGCGCAGCGCCTGTTAAGGTTGCCGCATCAATGATTAATGGCGCGCCAGACTCACCTGCTGCCATTAAGCCATCAGCTAGTACTAAACGACCTTCAGCGTCTGTGTTAACGATTTCAACCGTTGTACCATTTTTATACGTTAAGATATCGCCAAGTTTGTAGGCGTGGCCTGAAATTAAGTTTTCAGCACAGCATAAGAACAACTTAATGCGTTTGTTGATACCACGGCTAATAGCAAGTGCTAAACCTGCAGTCACAGTTGCTGCGCCGCCCATGTCGCATTTCATGCCTAACATGCCTTCACTTGCTTTGATTGAGTAACCACCTGAATCAAACGTAATACCTTTACCAACTAAAGCGGCTGCAACAGGCGCGTTTTCATCACCAGTTGGGTTGTAATCTAATGCTAATAATACTGGTGGACGTTCACTACCACGGCCTACCGCATGGATACCAATCCATTGTTGCTCTAATAAAGCATCACCTTTAATAATTTGGTAGCTTACGTGCTCAGGTGCTAGTGACTGAATAAACTCAGCTGCTTTACCAGCTAGGCTCTCTGGGAAAATATCATCAGCTGTGCCATTGATCATTTGACGAGCCCACGTCGCAGCTTGCTTTAAAGAAGCCAATTCTTTGCCGTCTGTTTTTGCATTTTCAACAAACTCAATAGCATCTAAATTCTTTGGTGAAACAAAGCCTTGGTAGAAAGCCCATTGTGTTTCTGTACACCAAACATCGCCCACTAAGGCAATATTTTTTAAGCCTTGATTAGCTAACGTACGTGCTGCTTTTTGTACGTTTTTAAGTGTATCTTGCTCAGTTAAATGAACAGTTGCGCCTTGTTCAGTAAAAGAAAGAGCGGCTTTTTCGCCCCAATGTGCGGCAGCGCCCTGCTCGCTAAGTTGAACTAGAAATTTTTCTGACATGTTAGAATACTCTTTGCGCTAAAAATGTTACTCGAGTTTACTACAGCCAACGTCAGTTCCCAACAGCTTGCGATAAATAGCATTATGAGATGTGGTTCAATCCTCGTAATGAATCACTTACAATAAAGAAAAACGAATTACTAAGAGCCATGAAGTTTACTCCCGCATTACAAACAGCTACCTTAATTAAACGCTACAAACGTTTTTTAGCCGACTTAAAAACTGCCGATGGCGAAGAGTTTACAGCTCACTGTGCTAATACCGGCAAAATGACGGGCTGTGCAGAGCCTGGATTTAAAGCGTTTTATTCAACCAGTGATAACGCCAAACGTAAGTTCCCTCAATCCTTGCAATTAACTCAGAACCAATTCGATCACTTAATATGTGTTAATACCGCGATTGCAAACAACGTTGTACAAGAAGCCTTAAATGCAGGCGCGATTACTGAACTTGTTGACTACCAGACAATTGCTGCAGAAGTAAAATACGGCCAAGAAAATAGCCGTATCGATTTTTTATTAACAGGTGAACACAAACCCCATTGCTATGTAGAAGTAAAATCTGTGACATTACTTTCACAAACAGAACCACAATCTGGGCAAGGGTATTTTCCGGATGCAAAAACTGAGCGAGGCCAAAAACATCTGCGAGAGTTAATAGAAGTGGTGCAACAAGGACATCGTGCAGTATTATTTTTTGCCGTTTTACATGAAGGTATCAATCAAGTAAGTGCGGCGGAACATATCGACCCGAAATACGCCAAACTTTTAACTGAAGCTATAGATAATGGTGTTGAAGTGATTGCTTATAAAGCAAAAATTTCGGCAGAAGAAATTAAGTTGCAAGAAAAATGTGATTTTCTGAACTAAGCTACTCTTTTACGAAAACGACAATAAAAGCACTATTTTAGTTGTATTATTTTTTTTTGCCCATATAACTTAGCAAATTTAAAAAATTTATGGATAGTTAAGGGCTTACAAAACCGCCCATAATTATTTGAGCAATCATTAGCGCAAGGTCTAGAGGATTAATTAAAAATAAATTTGCCTCAGTCTAATGATTCTGCTATTTATAGCCGCCGGCTAACGCTGGGCAAAATATTAAGGATTTAGGAGAAAGTTATGCCAGACCAAAAAAGACTAGGGTTATTGGCTCAGGCCGGGTTGGAACCATACCAAGAACAGCCAGGTGAAGAGTATATGAATGAAGCACAGCGTGCTCATTTCAAAACAATTTTAGAAGCTTGGCGTAACGATTTACGTAACGAAGTAGACCGTACTAAATCGCATATGCAAGACGAAGCAGCTAACTTTCCGGATCCAGTAGATCGTGCAGCACAAGAAGAAGAATTCTCATTAGAACTTCGTACTCGTGACCGTGAGCGTAAACTGATCAAGAAAATTGAAAAAACGATTCAATTAATCAAAGAAGATGACTTTGGTTTCTGTGAATCATGTGGTATCGAAATTGGTATCCGCCGCCTAGAAGCGCGTCCTACAGCTGATTTATGTGTAGACTGTAAAACGCTTGCGGAAATTAAAGAAAAGCAATCTGGACGCGGTTAATTACATCCTTTAATTAGCCCATGTCTACCACAGCCGTTAACACGCCAATGCGTGAGTATCGTGGCCGCTTTGCGCCATCCCCTTCAGGGCCATTACATTTTGGCTCACTTATAGCGGCTGTGGGTAGCTTCCTTGATGCAAAAGCCAATCAAGGGAAGTGGTTAGTACGCATTGAAGATATCGACACAACGCGTGTTGTAAGCGGTGCTAGCGACGATATATTACATACCTTAGAGGCTTACGGCCTGCATTGGGACGAGCCTGTCATATACCAAACCCAGCGTCATGAGCAATACCAAGCCATTGTAGACGAGTTAATTTCGCAGAACCTTGTTTATGCATGTCATTGCACGCGCAAAGAAATTAAAACAATCGGTGGAATATACCAAGGCCACTGCCGGTATAAAAACCACGCTTTAACTGATTCAGCGCTACGTTTAACCCAGCAATTTGCAACCAGTCAATACCATGATTTAATTCAAGGTAAAGTGTATGTTGATAGCCAACTTGCCAAAGAAGATTACTTAATAAAGCGAAGCGATGGTTTATTTGCTTACCAACTGGTCGTAGTCGCCGATGATATTGCACAAGATATTACAAGAGTCGTTCGCGGCGCTGATTTACTCGAACCTACCGCACGACAACTCAGTTTGTTTAAGCAGCTAAATAAACCGGCCCCAGAATACGCCCACCTACCTTTAGCAGTAGCTAAACCCGGTTTTAAGCTATCAAAACAAAATTACGCTCCGGCAATAGCAAAATCAGATCCAAAGCCTGCGTTGTTCGATGCCTTGCGCTTTTTAGGCTTAAAGCCAGAAAGCTCACTTTTATCGTTAAATATCGATCAGATGTTAGCATGGGCTATTGAAACTTACCGCCTTGAACACATACCAAAGGTGCAAGAAATACAAGTTAGCGAGGATCCAAACTCTCCTTTTTGTAACTTTGTTACTATTGAAAAATAAATTGCCAATTTTAAAGGCCGGGTAACTTAATTTTTCAGCCCTGCTGGTATATGATAGCGACCCAAAGTGTGCGAATCATCAACACCTTAATTTAGCGCCATTTAAAACACACTGATTACACGTCAATCTCACATCGGCGAAGTATCAAACAAACGCTATACTTGATGAGTCGCAAAGTCCGCGTCGTAGGAGACAGATTATTATTTCTAAGCTTTTTCAATTTTGTCGGCAGATTATTGGCCCAAATGCCACGACATCAAGTGATGCTTTGCCAACGAGTGAGTTACCTTTGGTGATCGAGCGCAGTGAACATGGTATTTCGCGCAAACAATTTAGCCCAAATGCAATCAAAGTATTGTACCGCCTTAAAGAAGGTGGTTTTGATGCCTACCTTGTAGGTGGTTGTATTCGAGATATATTGTTAGGCCAACAACCAAAAGACTTCGACGTTGTAACAAACGCAACCCCTGAGCAAATCAAAAAGCTATTTCGTAACTGTCGCCTAATTGGTCGCCGTTTTCGTTTAGCCCATATCGTGTTTGGTCGAGAAATTATTGAAGTGGCGACCATGCGTGGCCATCACGAAGCCGAAGAAAGCAAAAATCAAATTAGCCAATCAAGTGAACACGGCCAACTCCTGCGTGACAATGTCTATGGCAGCATCGAAGAAGATGCTGAGCGCCGCGACTTTTCGATTAATGCACTTTACTACTCAATTAACGATTTTTGTATTTATGACTATGCCAATGGCATTAGCGCGATAAAAGCAAAACAAATTGAGCTAATTGGCGACCCAGAAACACGTTACCGTGAAGACCCTGTGCGCATGTTACGTGCAGTGCGTTTTGCCACCAAACTGGGAATGAGCATTGCACCTGGCACCGAAAAGCCAATTAAAGGCCTTGCTAATTTACTTGATCATATTCCGCCTGCTCGTTTGTTTGAAGAATCACTCAAATTGTTTTTAAACGGCAAAGCTGAAGAAAACTACTTAATGCTACGCCAGTATGGTTTATTCAAAGCATTATTTCCTGCTCTTGATAAAATCTTAGATGCCAACCCTGAAGGCTTTGAGCATACGTTTATCCTGCAAATGTTTAAAAACACCGATAAACGTATTAATGCTGATAAAAAAGTCACCCCAGCCTTTATTTTTGCAGCCTTATTGTGGTTCCCATTGCAGAGCATTGCGAAGAAGTTACAACAACGCGACCAACTTTCAGAGTACGATGCATTTGCACAAGCAATGAACAAAGTACTGAGTGAAAACGCGCAACATGTAGCAGTACCAAAACGCTTCACCTTGGGTGCACGCGATATTTGGCATATTCAGCAACGCCTTGATAAACGAGGTGGTCAGCGTGCTTACAGGCTCACTCAACAGCCTCGCTTCAAGGCTGCCTATGATTTCTTACTACTGCGTGTGCAAGCTGGCGAAGAGCAGCAAAAAGAGCTTGCTGACTGGTGGACAACCTACCTAAGCCAAGACATCAATGGTCAAAAAGAAATGGTTAAAAGTTTAGGACACCAAGGTGGCCCTAAGCGCCGTCGTCGCCCACGCAAGAAAAAAGTAGACTAAGTATGAATACCGTTTATTTAGGTTTAGGTGCCAACTTAAACACACCACGTAAACAAATTCATGCTGCTGTCACTGCCCTAAAAGCATTAAAAAACGTTGAGTTTGTTTGTGTATCCCATGATTACGCAAGCAAACCAATGGGGCCACAAGATCAACCCGATTATGTAAATGCAGTCGCGTGTGTTAAAACTGCACTTAAGCCAGAGCAGTTGCTTGATTTAACTCAAGCCATTGAGCTTGAGCATGGCCGTGTTAGAAAAGAAGAACGCTGGGGTCCGCGTACCCTTGATATAGATATTTTATTGTTCGGTAATGACGTGATAGACACCCCTCGCTTAACTGTGCCTCATTATGGCTTAACAGAGCGAGAATTTGTTGTTTATCCCTTGTTGGAAATTGCACCAGCACTTGTACTACCGAATAATCAATCACTTGCTGATATAACAAAAACGTTGCCTTTAAACGATTTACAACAACTCCCTCAGCAGTAATCAACCAAGGCTAAGCCTTAGAGGAAATTATGTCTAAAATCACCGTTTCAACTCTCAATAAAATGAAACAAGAAAAACAAAAAATCACCGCATTAACGGCCTACGATGCCAGTTTTGCAAAATTGTTTCATGATAATGGCGTCGAGGTGATTTTAGTCGGTGACTCACTAGGCATGGTACTGCAAGGTGCTGATGACACCCTTGCAGTAACTAACACAGATATTGCTTATCATACACGTTGTGTGCGTGCGGGTAGCCGCGAATTATTTGTGATTGCTGACTTACCTTTTATGACCTATGCCAACCCAGCTGATGCCTGTAAAAATGCAGCAGAGCTGATGCGTGCTGGGGCAAACATGATAAAGCTTGAAGGCGGCGAATGGCTGCACGACAGTATTCGTGCAATGACCCAACAAGGTATTCCAGTATGTGGCCACCTAGGATTAACACCTCAGTCAGTACATGTATTTGGCGGTTTCAAAATTCAAGGTCGTGAGCAATCTCAAGCCGATAAAATGGTCAGCGATGCAAAAGCACTTGAGGCAGCAGGTGCACAGTTACTTGTTTTAGAATGTATTCCAAGTGAACTTGCTAAACGTATTACTGATGAACTGAGCATTCCTACGATTGGTATTGGTGCAGGTAATCAAACTGATGGGCAAATCTTAGTAATGCACGACCTAGTTGGTATTTCGGCAGGTTATATCCCTAAGTTTTCAAAGAATTTTTTATTAGAAACCGGCAATATGCCAGCAGCAGTGCAAAAGTATTGTGAAGATGTAAAAAGTGGTGCTTTCCCAAGTACCGAACACGAGTTTAAATAAATGCAATCAATCACTGAAATTAAATCGTTACGCAGCCAAATCAAAGCTTGGCGTCAAGCGGGCCTGAGCATTGCGCTAGTGCCTACCATGGGCAATTTACACCAAGGTCACTTTTCACTTGTTGAAAAAGCCAAAACATTGGCTGATAAAGTGGTTGTGAGTATCTTTGTAAACCCGATGCAATTCGGTGCCAATGAAGACCTTGATAGTTACCCGCGTACACTAAACGAAGATAAACAAGGTTTAGCAGATCTTGGTACTGATATCGTGTTTACCCCATCCGTTGAGACGATTTACCCAAATGGTTTAGGCGAGCAAAGCTTTGTCGATGTACCGGGTGTTTCTATGGGGTACTGTGGAGGCTCGCGTCCTGGTCACTTCAAAGGCGTTGCAACCGTTGTCACTAAATTATTTAATTTGGTTCAACCTGACTTTGCTTGTTTTGGTGAAAAAGATTTTCAGCAGCTACAGGTTATTAAAACCATGACGCGCGACCTATCTATCCCAGTTGAAATTGTTGGCGTTCCTACTTGCCGCGAAATCTCAGGTTTGGCAATGAGCTCTCGTAATGGCTATTTATCTGATGAGCAAAAAGACACCGCAAGAGTACTGTTTGCCACACTAAATAATACTGCAACGGCACTTAAACAAGGCAGCGCAGACATTGCAGCTCTTGAGGCAGATGCAAAAGCACAGCTTGAAAAGGCAGGACTAAAACCTGACTATTATTCGATTGCAGAGCGCTCAACACTAAAACCAGCCACCGTGGCTGACAAACAACTTGTTATTTTAGCTGCTGCTTATTTGGGCTCAGTACGTTTAATTGACAATTTACAAGTTGAGCTGGATTAAATAGCAACAATCTGGGTAAGATGGATTGCAAAGAAAAGACATAAACTAGGGATAAGCATGAAAAAATTACCAGCAATTGCAGCAACATTGTTTGCTATGACATTACTGTCTGCCTGCTCAAACAAAATTGAAAACCCAGAAATGCAGCAATGTGCTCAGCAAAACTATCAATGCGAAGCGAGCTGTGAGCAACAAAGCACCGCTGATGGCTTAGTTCATAAAGTCTGTAGCAACAAGTGCATTGAAGCTTACAACCAATGTAAAGCCAATGCAGAAAAGTTAGGCGAAGTTAAATAACAACGACTCGCTTTTTAAGGCACTGAAAACCTATTCGGTGCCTGCACTCCCCTCCTCGATTACAATTTCACTCGCACAATTAAGCCTCTGGTAATTTTGTTCATATTTTTGTTTACCCTTTAAGCTATTCATATTAGGGCAAGCTTTCGTTCATTAAACTTCTCCATATTGGTGACGAATAAACAACTGCAACTGTGTAATTGTTTCTCACTAATTTCAAAATTTTACTCTTCGCATTTAGCTGCACCAACTCAAAGCCATTGAGATTGTTAATTTTTATTTTGGGTCCAGCAATTGCTATGAGATATGAAAGAATTAACGTGATTTACGGCTAAAGGAAAATTGAATGAAACCAGAAACCCGAACTAAGCTCTTCAGCGCTATTAAAAAGAAGACCTTCTTGGGCGTATTATTAGCCATGAGCGCAGGTCATAGTTACGCAGTTGAAGACCCAGAGCAGCCAAAAGCAACTGAAACAGAACAAACAGCCGCTGAGGTTCAAGCAACCGAAAATGAAAAACAGCAAGTAGAGGATACTGCTGCTGTTGAGCTTAAGCCTGCAATGATCACGATTCCAGAAGAAAAGCTATTTGAAGTTATCACTGCACGTGCGAAAAAATTAGCCTCTGAGCCGTATGTAGCGCCTAAAGAGTTAGAGCTTGAAGCATTAACTAATATTGGTTATCAGGACTACCGTGCGATTCGTTTTCGTACTGAGCAAGCAATTTGGAAAGATCAAAGCCTGTATGAAGTGCAGTTATTCCACCCTGGCTTTTTATATCGCTCACCAGTTGCAATCAATACTCTTGAGCAAAATGCCGAAGTAAAAAGTTTACCTTTTAAAACAGATTACTATCGTTACGATGCAACTGCTGCCCCGTTAGAGCAAGAGATCAGCACCGCTATTGCCAATACACAACTTGGCCATGCAGGTTTTCGTTTGCATTTTCCACTGAACAACAACCAGTACAAAGACGAAGTAGCTGTGTTCCAAGGTGCTTCGTATTTTCGTTTAGTTGGCCCGCATCAAGTATATGGTCTGTCAGCTCGAGGTCTTGCAGTTGATACAGCACTGAGCTCAGGCGAAGAATTTCCTGTTTTCAAAGAGTTCTGGTTAGTAAAACCTGCACCCGAAGATACTACCATCGTGCTTTATGCATTATTAGATAGCCCTTCAGTGTCGGGAGCCTATCGTTTTGAACTAACACCTTCTACTAACACTGAAGTAAAAACCGAGATGCAAATTTTTGCCCGTAAAGACATTAAAAAGCTCGGCATAGCCCCGCTAACAAGTATGTTTTACCACGGTGAAAATAGTACTAAGTTTTTTGATGATTACCGCCCTGAAGTACATGATTCTGATGGCCTATTAATGCAATCAGAACAAGGTCAATGGATTTGGCGTGCACTGAATAACCCAAAAAAATTAAGTGTCACTTCGTTTAGCTACGAGAACCCTAAAGGCTTTGGCCTTGCACAGCGAGACCGAGATTTTAATAACTACCTTGATACCGAAGCGCATTATCACAACCGTCCGAGCATGTGGATTGAGCCAGTGGGTAATTGGGGTAAAGGGCGTGTTGAGTTAGTAGAAATCCCTACAGATACCGAAACCAACGACAATATTGTTAGCTATTGGGTGCCAGAGCAGCCTATGAAAGCTGGTGACAGCTTAAGCTTTAGTTACAAGCTGTCGACTTTCAATGCCACGCTTGCAACTCAAGATAAAGCGAGTGTGTTAAGAACCCGAATTGGTAGTGCAGCATTACCTGGTGAAGACAATCCACCACCAAAAAGCCACCGCCAATTTACCGTTGATTTTAGTGGCGAAACCATTAATCAACTATCAGCTAATTTTGCCATGCAGGCGGATCTTACACTCTCTGCTGGGCAAATAAGCGATAAAACGGTACAGCAGTTACCAAACAATCAAGGATGGCGCGTAGCATTTAAAGTGGCGCCAGAGGGAGATAAGCCTGTTGATATGCGCTTATCGTTAAAACTACGTGATAAAGAAATCAGCGAGGTATGGAGCTATGTCTGGTATCCAAACGACGTCCAATAGTAAAGCATTAAAGGCAACAGCAATGCCATTTAAGAAGACCCGCGCTTGGCTTTTTTCAAGCCTAGCGCTTACCATTACCGCCTATGGCGTGTGGATCATGTTCGATATTTTAAATTCTAACGGCATGACACCGCTTGAGTACGCTTTACTGGCATTATTTACAGTTACCTTCGCGTGGATTGTTACAGCCTTTTGTAGTGGCTGTATGGGCTTCATCCTGCAATTATTTCGTATTGACCCGTTGACCTTAAAACGTCAAAAGCCAATCGAGATTAATCAGCATGCCTTGAGCCAAACTAAAACAGCCATTGTTATGCCTATCTACAACGAAGATACAGAGCGTGTCATCGCCGGTTTTGAAGTAAGTTTACGCTCGCTGGCTAAAACAGGGCAAATGCCGCATTACGACTTTTACTTGCTAAGTGATACGCAAGACCCTGAAATTGCACGTAATGAACTTAAAGCGTGGAATGCACTTACTGAGCGCTTAGGTGATTTAGCAAAGCATACTTTTTATCGTCGCCGTGAAGATAATAAACACCGTAAAGTGGGTAACTTAACTGATTTTTGTGAACGTTGGGGCAGCCAGTACGATCACATGATTGTGCTTGATGCCGATAGCATTATGACGGGTCAATGTATGCTTGAACTGACTTCTAGCATGATCAGCAATCCAAAATCAGGCTTGATCCAGACGATCCCGATTCCGGTTCGCCAAGACACGTTTTTTGGCCGCTTTTTACAGTTTGCATCAATTTTATATAGCCCAATGCTGGCAACTGGTTCTGCTTTTTGGCAAACAAACCAAGCAAACTACTGGGGCCACAATGCGATTATTCGCGTTGAAGCATTCACAAAGTGCTGCGGCCTACCTATTCTAAAAGGTAATGCCCCATTTGGTGGTGAGATCTTAAGTCATGACTTTGTAGAAGCTTCTCTGCTACACCGCAGTGGTTGGGATGTGTTACTGCTTAGCGATGTTGAAGGCAGTTACGAAGAAGTACCAAGTAACATTCTCGATTACGCGATTCGTGATAGACGCTGGGTGCAAGGTAATATCCAGCATTTAGGTTTACTGCCTAAATCAGGTCTTAAGCTAATGAGTAAAATGCACTTTTTATTTGGAGCCACAGCGTATATTTCATCGTTGATTTGGTTATCGATGCTGGCATTAAGTACCTTAGATGCAGTAACTCGTGCACTTAATAGCGACGTGTACTTTAACCATGCTTATCAACTTTTCCCAACCTGGCAAATTGCTAAAACGGATTTAATTGATTCGTTGTTATTTATTACAGCTGTATTGTTGTTACTGCCTAAATTAATGGGCGTAATTGTGACTTTAGTGCATCGTAATAACGCCTTTGGCGGTACGATGAAGTTAATTGCCGGTTCACTCATCGAAACTATTTTTGCGATTGTGATTGCCCCTTTAATGATGGTGTTTCATAGCTACTTTGTAGTGTGCGTATTTTTAGGCAAAAAAGTTAGCTGGGATGCACAACCTCGCGAAGGCAGAATGGTACCGTGGAAAGAAGCGATTGGTTATACGTTATTTTCGACTATTACCGCGATTATCTGGGGCTCGGTTGCTTACTATTACACACCGACCTTCTTTTGGTGGTTATCACCTATTTTAGTAGGCCTTATTTTAGCAGCGCCAATTGTACGCTATTCAAGCAGCATCGGCTTAGGAGTGAAAATGCGTAAAATGGGTTTATTTTTATGTCCAAGTGAAGTTGAAAACGATGATACCTTAGCGGCACTTCGTGTACATCAACAAGAAATTGGCTTGCCAAAAGATGAACACGCTGACTTTAATGTACCAGCATTACCCAATGAATACCCAACGGTAATGCCTATTCAAAGCTTTAAGGCACCCTCGGGTAAAAAGCGCAAGCAAGTACGTATTGCTCAGCAACGTATTAAAGCCAAGCTCTTTGCCAAAAGCTAAACGAAAAAAAACCGCTCAATGAGCGGTTTTTTCATCTATGTCTGTATGGTTGTTACAGAAGGCCTAGCTTTTTAAGTTCAGCCATTGCCATTTTACCTGAAAGTGGCACATAACCATCTTTCTCAACAATTTTTTGACCGTCTACAGAAAGAACCATTTTTAAGAACTCTGCATCGATTGGTGAAAGCGGCTTGTTAGGGTGCTTGTTCACATAAACGTATAAGAAACGAGATAGTGGGTATTTACCTGTTGCTACGTTTTCTAATGTTGCATCAACAAAGTTATCGCCTTTCTTAGAAAGTGGAACTGTGCGTACACCTGATGTTTTATAACCGATACCTGAGTAACCAATCGCGTTCACTGAAGAAGAGATTGACTGTACTACAGATGCAGAACCAGGTTGTTCGTTTACGTTGTTACGGAAGTCACCTTTACAAAGTGCTTTCTTCTTGAAGTAACCGTAAGTACCTGATACTGAGTTACGACCGTAAAGCTGGATATCTTTTGCAGCCCAATCACCCTCAAGACCTACTTCGCTCCAACGGTTAACTTGTTCACTTGCACCACATTTACGTGTAGAAGAGAAAATCGCATCAACTTGGTCAATACGTAAACCTTTGATTGGGTTATCTTTGTGTACGAATACAGCTAGAGCATCGATTGCAACGCGAACTTCAGTTGGCTTGTAGCCATAACGCTTTTCGAATGCTTCGATTTCTTTTGACTTCATACGACGGCTCATTGGGCCGAAGTTTGCTGTACCTTCAGTTAATGCTGGAGGAGCAGTTGAAGAACCCGCTGCTTGGATTTGAATGTTTACGTTTGGATAGAAGCGTTTGTACTCTTCTGCCCAGAACGTCATCATGTTTGCAAGAGTGTCAGAACCAACAGATGAGAAGTTACCAGAGATACCACTTGTTTTAGTGTACTCAGGCATATCTTTATCAACTGCAGCTGCTTGTGCTGATACAAATGTTGTTACAGCCACACCCATTGCGGCAACGAGATTTTTGAATTTCATAGGGGTTACTCCGATTTGTTCGTCCCATTTCCTAACTGCGGTCTACTCTAATGACACTAGATGACAGTTAGATTACCCTTAAATGACATTTTTATGACTTTGCGGTTTTTTTGGTATTACCTGCAATACGCACGACTTTTTCGCTACCAAATGCAAACGCAAAGGTCGAGCCTTGTCCTACTTTACTGCTGATATCTAAACGACTATCATGCCTTGTAAGTACATGTTTTGTAATAGCTAAACCTAATCCAGACCCACCTGTCGTACGGCTACGCGCTTTATCTACACGATAAAAACGCTCGGTTAAACGGTTAATATGCTCTGCGGCAATACCATCACCATTATCGGTCACACTAAATGCGGCTTGGTTATTTTTAAACTGCCAATCAACCACAATTTTGCCACCTGGCTTGGTGTAATGAATGGCATTAAAAACAAGGTTAGAAAAGGCACTACGTAATTCATCTTCGGCCCCTTTAATGTCTAAGCTCGGATCAACATTAAAAATAAGCTCATGGCCTTTATCTTGGTTTAATGACTGTGCTTCGGTTTGAATATAGGTAAGTAGCTGCGGCACATTGACAGGCTTATCGTTATCTTGACGACGTGCCCCTTCAATACGTGACAACGACAATAATTGATTAACCAGACTGTCCATACGCTTACATTGTTCAAGCATGGTTGTTTGCGCTTTTTGCCACATTGCAGGAGGTGGTAAGCTATCTGAATCAAGCATCTCTAAGTAACCGGTTACCACAGTAAGCGGTGTTCTCAGCTCATGAGAAACATTGGCCACAAAGTCTTTACGCATCTGCTCAAGTTGCTTTAAGCGAGTAACATCACGCACCACCATCATCAACTGTGAACTTGCATAGGGCATAACACGAAACTCTAAGGTTTGATCGTAGCTGTGGCCACCATCAAGCTCGAGCGGTTCATCGAAACAAGCTTTATGCATGTACTTTGCAAACTTAGGATCGCGAATAAGATTATCTAAGCGTTGCCCATGATCAGTAGGCCACTGTAAACCTAAAACCTTTAAAGCCAATTGGTTACACCAAATAATGCTTAGGTCTTTTTGCAATACAACCACCGCATCAGGCACAGCTTCGGCGCCATCACGAAAACGGCGTATTAAGTCTGCCAATTCATTGCGTTTTTTACGGTTGCGGTGTTGTAAATGATAGATCCCTTCAAAGACTTGCTCCCACGCTCCCTCCCCTTCGGGTGGGTTAAAACTACGTTGATTAAGGAGCCAATCGCTGAGGCGATATAATTGATGATAATGCCAAATTAAAAGTGCAAAAGAGCCTAAAAATAAAAGCAAAAAAGGCGCACCTACAAGTACGCCAACTAATAACAAGGGTAAGAAATACATAAACAGGCGTTTTGCTAACGCCTGTTTATTCACTACTCGATACATACACTCACTTTACCTTAAGTATGTAAATTAGCTTGTTAAGGTCATTGCCATGACACTTATAATTTACTTGAAAAACGATAGCCTGCACCGCGAACGGTTTGCACTAAACGGTCATGCCCTAATGGTGCAATCGCTTTACGTAGACGGCGAATATGTACATCAACAGTACGGTCTTCTACATATACATTTGTTCCCCATACATGATCAAGTAATTGTTCACGACTGTAAACACGTTCAGGATGTGTCATGAAGAAATGTAGTAATCTAAATTCAGTAGGCCCCATATCTAATTCACTACCTTCTGATGTTACACGGTGTGAGATTGGGTCAAGGCGTAAGCCATGAACTTCAATGGCTTCTTCTAATGAGGTTGGTGAAACACGGCGAATAACCGCTTTAATGCGCGCCATTAATTCTTTAGGAGAAAATGGTTTGGTTACGTAATCATCAGCACCTACTTCAAGGCCGCGTACTTTGTCTTCTTCTTCACCGCGAGCAGTCAGCATAATGATAGGGATCTGACGAGTATATTCGTTTTGCTTAAATTTCTTAGCAATTTGAATACCGCTACCACCAGGTAACATCCAATCTAATAAAACCATATCTGGGTATGGTTCAACCATAGCTTCAATCGCAGAGTCATAATCTTCTGCTTCAATTGCTTGAAAACCATTTTGCTCTAAAACAAAAACCAGCATCTCTCTGATAGGCGCTTCGTCATCGACGACTAGTACTTTACGTGACATTCCAATTTATCTCTTTCGTTAGCGAACTGGTTTCATTATTATGACTAAGTATGACATTTTTATGAAAGTCTAACGAGTAATTGAAAAAGCGCAAAAAAATCAAAGCAAAAATAGCCATTTTTTACGCTTAAATAGTAAGTTTTGGATTAAAAGTCATACCTTAAAGTGACTGCAAGATGATCTTCATCAGCATTATTATCTAGTGAAAATTGCGTATACCACATGTACATACGCGCTTGTTTTGACAGGCTTCGTTCAACCCCAACAGAAGTACCGCTACCCGAATCTTTCAATTTACCAAAGCTGCCATCAGTATCTTGATATTGCGCCAGCAACTTATATTTATCTATTTTGTAAGATGCGCTCACTAAAAACCCATCTTCTTTGTCAGAACCTGTGATTTTTTCGCTTTGTTGATACATACCGCCTAGGGTTAAATCGCCTAATTTGCCTTGCGCCGTAAACCGTGTTGTATCATAACCGGCTACTTTACTGTCGTGGGCAACACTTACAAAGTAAGGCGCTTTTTTAAATTTACTATCACCATACATAAATGCCGCAGAAACACCGGTTTCTTCATCTTGTTTGGAGTTATCTTCAGCAATATAGGTGACCACAAATTGCATATTGCCAACAATTGGCGAACTGTAATGAACTACATCACCAAGGCGATTTTCACCATTAAATAAGGCTTTAACATCACCATTAAAGTCGTTCATTAAATCAATTTTACCCTGCGATACTTTTAACGCCGTATCGTGACGACCAAGCACTACCTGCCCATAGCTGCCTTGTAGACCAACATATTGATTACGCGCGGTAATATTCTCTTCAGTTTTACCATCGCTATCTTGATCTGCCGCATTTACTGCAAATTCAAACTTATATACGGCTTTTAACCCATCGCTTATTTCACCGCTACCTTTGATCCCCATACGAGAGTTATAGCTCTCAATAGACGTTTCGCTGCCATCGCCAGTGTCGCTATTAGCAACCCCTAAATGGGCCCGACCATACACATCTACAGCTTCGGCAGCACTATGAAAAGAAATAAAGCACATTGCAAAGCTCGACAACATCATGGCAGGTTTATTCATGGTAGCGATCCTCAATTTAAGCAATAACTTAAAAATCGAACATAAAGGGCTTTTGGTCAAGGCGAGGAGGAGATATTTCACATAAAAATCACGGATCACTGATCTACCAACTTAATCAGATCAGGATCAGGTTTTTACTAAGAAGATCAACTTCAGATCAGTTTTTTACCTAGAGAATAAGATAACTTGTTGATTTAATGTTAAGACGCTCAGCATTTCGTTTAAAAGATGAGCAAAGAAAAGCCTGTGATCAGTATACAACTAGTAAAATAATGATCCGTGAAAGCGAAGGTTAGTAAAACAGTGATCCTGAAAAGCACGAGTAGGTATTTCGCTGATCCGCCTTGATCTAACTAATAATACCTATTTGAATGTAATAAAAAACCGGCATAAAGCCGGCTTTTTCAACTTATTATCAATTACTTGATTTGTGGATCAAGTTCACCCGATAAGTATTTAAGGTGCATATCATCTAAAGAGATAGGCTTGATCTTACCAGCTTGACCCGCAGTACCAAAGGCTTCGTAACGAGCAACACAGATCTCAGTCATTGCTTTCGTTGCTTCTGCTAAGTATTTACGTGGATCAAAGTTAGCTGGGTTTAAAGCTAAGTGACGACGAATTGCACCTGTTGATGCTAAACGAAGATCGGTATCGATATTTACTTTACGAACACCGTACTTAATACCTTCGATGATCTGCTCTACAGGCACACCATACGTTTCAGGGATTTCGCCACCGTATTGGTTAATCACTTCTAGCCACTCTTGTGGCACAGAAGAAGAACCATGCATTACTAAGTGTGTGTTAGGAATACGCGCGTGGATTTCTTTAATACGATCAATCGCTAAGATATCGTCTGTTGGTGGACGCGTGAATTTGTACGCGCCATGTGATGTACCACAAGCGATAGCAAGTGCATCAACCTTAGTTTTACTTACGAAATCAGCGGCTTCTTCAGGATCTGTTAGCATTTGATCAGTAGACAATTTACCTTCAGCACCAACGCCGTCTTCTTCACCTGCTTCCCCTGTTTCCAGTGAACCTAAAACACCTAACTCGCCTTCAACAGACACACCACAAGCATGTGCCATTTCAACGGTTTGACGTGTTACATCAACATTGTATTCGTAGCTTGAAGGGGTTTTACCATCAGACATTAATGAGCCATCCATCATAACTGACGAAAAGCCTAACTGGATTGAGCGCTGACATACACCTGGTGAAGTACCGTGGTCTTGGTGCATTACAACTGGAATATGAGGCCATTCTTCAACGGCTGCTAAAATCATATGACGAATAAAAGGGGCACCAGCATAGGCACGTGCGCCTGCTGAACCTTGTACAATTACCGGGCTGTTTGTTTTGTCAGCCGCTTCCATAATTGCACGCATTTGCTCTTGGTTATTAACGTTAAACGCAGGTACGCCGTAACCATTTTCAGCTGCATGATCAAGAAGTTGTCGCATACTGATTAAAGCCATTTGGTATTCTCCAAATTGTATCGACAGTAGTTTCCTACTATCTAGTTTGAACGGATAAGTTATTTTTTTGATGCATCACTGCATCACGAAAAGCTCGCGCCTACCGTAACAGCTGTAAATAAAACGAGGGTGAGAGGTATTTTATTAACAGCTAAACCAGCGTAATTACCTAATAACTACGCTGGCAAACGCACTAATTACTTAGCACGTTCTTCAAGCATAGCAACTGCTGGTAATTTTTTCCCTTCTAAAAATTCAAGGAAAGCACCACCACCGGTTGAAATGTAAGAAACTTTATCGGCAATGCCGTATTTATCAATCGCTGCAAGCGTATCACCGCCACCAGCAATCGAGAATGCACTTGAGTTAGCAATCGCATCAGCAATAGCACGTGTCCCGTTACCAAATTGGTCAAATTCAAATACACCAACTGGACCATTCCATACAACAGTGCCTGCATTAGCAATGATTTTTGCTAGTTGGTTTGCTGTATCAGGACCAATATCGAAGATCATGTCTTCGTCTGTTACTTCATTCACATCTTTTAATGTTGCCACTGCAGATTCTGAGAACTCATTACCTACAACAACATCAGTTGGTACCGGTATTTCACCGTTATTAGCTTTTGCCGCAGCACTTAATTTGTTTGCTTCATCAATTAAATCAGCTTCAAATAAAGATTTACCTACTGGGTGACCTGCCGCTGCGATGAAGGTATTAGCGATACCACCACCCGTTACAAGTTGATCAACCACTTTAGAAAGTGAATCAAGTACAGTTAACTTAGTCGATACTTTAGAGCCACCAACGATAGCAACTAAAGGACGAGCTGGGTTATCAAGCGCTTTACCTAGTGCGTCTAGCTCCGCAGCAAGCAGTGGACCTGCACATGCAACATCAGCAAATAAACCCACACCGTGAGTCGATGCTTGTGCACGGTGAGCCGTACCAAATGCGTCCATTACGTAAACATCACATAATGCAGCTAGTTTTTTAGACAGTGCTTCGTCGTTTTTCTTTTCGCCAGCGTTAAAACGTACGTTTTCGAAAACAACCACTTCGTTATCAGCAACGTCTACGCCTTCTAGGTAGTCTTTTTCAAGACGAACTGTTTGCTCAAGGGCATCATTTAAATAATTAACCACAGGGGCAAGCGAAAACGCTTCATCATATTCCCCTTCCGTAGGGCGGCCAAGGTGTGACATCACCATTACTTTAGCGCCTTTTTCTAACGCTAATTTGATAGTTGGTAATGCTGCACGAATACGTGCATCAGAGGTCACTTTACCTTCTTTTACAGGCACATTTAAATCTTCACGAATTAACACGCGTTTGCCGTTTAAATCTAAATCTGCCATTTTAATGACCGACATGGACTTCTCCTTAGTTAACGATACTAATATTATAT
>NZ_JAKEVM010000170.1 GCF_022398475.1 Pseudoalteromonas shioyasakiensis
CATCAAATAGCTAACCACTGCGGCATTTAATTAAACTATTATTTAAATTCAATAACTTAAATTTAAATAATGGCGTATCTACACTTTAGTAGTAGCAGATTGCATAGTGGCTATTTCTTTTAGTTATACCCCGAGCGTGCTAGCATTTAATTTCTGAAATTTTTGAATACTAAAAATTATGAGCCTATCTGAAAAAAACTTAGCTTTTGTTATGCACTGCGGTGAAATGGGTAGCCGTTGGGGCTTTAACCGCACCATTGGTCAAATGTGTGGATTATTAACCATTACTAAAGAGCCTATGACCGCCAATGAAATTGCCGATACCTTAAGTATCTCGCGCGGAAACGTAAGTATGGGCATTAAAGAGCTACAGTCTTGGCGCTTAATTAAAGTGCATCATATTCCGGGTGACCGTAAAGAATACTACGGCCCTGCTGGCAGCATTTGGGATATGGCCAACCGCGTATTCGAAGAGCGTAAAAAACGCGAGATAGACCCAACCCTAAGCCTGCTTCGCGATAACATTTTAGAAGAAGCCCACACAGATGATGAGCGCTTTGCTCAGCAGCAAATGCAAGAAATTCACGACCTACTCGAAACCGTTACTAAGTGGTCAGCAGAGCTACAACGCTTAAGCCCTGAACAACTTCAAAGCCTAATGAAACTAGGCTCTGGCATTGGTAAGGTGCTTGATTTTAAAGATAAGATTTTGAAAAAGCCGGGGAAGAGTGAGTAAATTGCTAGGGGAAAGTTTCGAGTTACAAGAGTAAAGTTTGTAGGTCGTGCTTTAGCGCGTCATTTTAAAAATGTTCAAGATATTGTCGCCATAAATGACGACCTACATCAAAATAATCTCTCGGCGTAGGGCGTTTTAACGCCGAAAATGTAGCTGCGATTTTGTATCGCGTCCCAGAGCCTAAACCCTAGAGCCTAGTGTTTTCTATCGTAGGCGTGAAACTTGTTTCGCGCGCTCTCTTGTAGGTCGTGCTTTAGCGCGATTGAGGGGAAAGTTACAAGTTACGAGAGTAAAGTTTGTAGGAGGCGTTTAACGCCGAACATCTAAAGATTCACGGCTGAAGCCGTTCCTACGGAATTCACGCGCACTCTTGTAGGTCGTGCTTTAGCGCGATTGAGGGGAAAGTTACAAGTTACGAGAGTAAAGTTTGTAGGAGGCTTTTCAACGCCGAGTATTTGAGATTCACGGCTGAAGCCGTTCCTACAAAAAATGTTCAAGATTGTGTCGCCATAAATGACGACCTACACCAATCCCCTCGGTGTAAGAGGCGTTTTAACGCCGAATAAGTTAGCAAGTTGCTTGGGTAAAACTTGTAGCTTTACCCTTGGTACTTGCTAACTTTTATTACTCAATTACTTAATCGCTGGGTAACCGATACGATCTGATAAGTAACCAACACTGGTTGCAAAGTAATACGAGCGATTCCAGTGCATAAGTGCTTTATAGTTATCGTAGGCTAGATACATACGACCGTTTACGTCATCTGGCATTACCATTGCAGCGGTAACATCAACGTTTGGTAGGTCACTACCATCCATTTTACGAACCCCAAGAGCTTGCCAATCAGCAAGACTGCGTTCTGAATCTTTCCAATACTCTAACCATTGGCTGCGTGTTCTAGTGCCACGCTTAAGAATATTAGAGTTATCAAAGCCTTCAGGTAGTTTAACTTGGCGACCCCAGGTTAAATCATCGTTCCAACCTGCTTGTTTAAGGTAGTTAGCAATTGAAGCAAATGCGTCTTCTTCTGTGGTCCAAATGTCTTTGCGGCCATCACCGTTGTAATCAACAGCGTAAGCGTTAAATGAGGTTGGCATAAACTGCGTTTGCCCCATTGCACCAGCCCATGAGCCTTTGAACTTATCTAGGGTAATGTGACCCTCTTTTAAGATATCAAGCGCTGCCCAAAGTTGGTTTTTGTACATGGTTTCGCGGCGACCATCAAAAGCTAGTGTAACTAATGATGCAATCACACTGTGACCACCTTGGATTTTACCAAAGTTACTTTCAAGGCCCCAAAGTGCCACAATAAAACGTGCTTGAACGCCGTATTCTTTAGCGACTTTTTCAAGAACCTCTTGGTTTTCTTTGTATAGCTTACGCGCGCGGTCAATTTTCCATTGCGGCACACGTTTTGGTAAATAAGTTTCGAGCGTTTCTTTTACTTCTGGCTGATTTTTATCAGCTGAGATCACTTTCTTTTTGAATTTAGCTGTTGCAAGTGCTTGATCAACTAAGGCTTCATCATAGCCTTTTTCAAGTGCTTCTTTTTTTAATGCTGCAACGTAAACGTCAAAATCAGCTTGTGTCTTTTGTTCTGCCAATACTGAAGTACTTAGTGAAGCACTGAGTAAAATGACGGCAAGTTTTTTAATCACTCTCAACTCCCTTGTCTTTTTTAAATTGGGTTAACAGATTTTCTTCCGGCGGAGGTAATTGCAAGTAGAACCCTTGGTCAATTAACGCTTGCTTAACCGCGTCTAAGTCTGCCACACCTAACTTTTCACGGCTCGCTAGATTAATCATCATCACGTACTTAGGTAGACCAAACGTTTCTAGTAATGGTTCAGGTACGCGTGAGAAATCATCTCTTTTTTCTACAAAAAGGTATGTATCCGCTTTTTTAATACTTTTATACACCGCAGTTAGCATTATGGCCCTATAATATCTTGCTTAACGAAGGCGCACACTATAACATGAGTGATATAATAAGTTAGAAAAAATAGATTAGATTTTTACTGTATATGCCTTGTTCAGCCTGTGTTTATACTTAAATGATGCTAATCCAGACAATTCAATTGAGCGTGTATGTCGGAACAAATTTTTGAATTAAAAGGGAACCTTTTTACGTTATCTGTTTTACATTTATTTTCAGCAGATACAGCCCTTTTAAGTAAGCAGTTAGATGAGAAAATCGCCCAAGCACCTAAGTTTTTTGCCGGTGCGCCTATCGTAATCAACTTAAGCGACGTACAAGATGAAGCGCTTGATTTCTCTTTCTTAAAATCAATGTTAAGCGGCCTTTCGTTAAACCCTGTTGGGGTTTGTAATGGCTCTCAAGAGCAAAACGAAAGCGCAAAAACTGCGGGCCTGTCGGTGTTAAATTATTCACAAGACGTTAAGGGTGCAACCGCTAAACAACAAACAAATACATCTATCGTTGAAAAAACCGTTCACCTGCCTGCGCAAGTTATTCACGGCACTGTACGTTCGGGCCAGCAAGTGTATGCAAAAGATCGCGACCTAATCGTAATTGGTGCTGTAAGTCATGGCGCCGAAGTGATTAGCGATGGCAACGTGCACATTTATGGCACCCTTCGCGGCCGTGCAATTGCAGGGGCTAAAGGTTACAACGAAGCAAATATATTTTGCCAAAAATTAGAAGCAGAACTTGTTTCGATTAATGGTAGTTATTGGATCAGCGACTCTCTACAAGGTGAACACTGGGGCAGCGCAGTACAAATCCAACAAAAAAATGATTCATTAGAAATTTCAGCTTTGGTTAAAGGATAAATCTCATGGCAAAAGTGATTGTCGTTACTTCTGGTAAAGGTGGTGTTGGTAAAACCACATCGAGTGCTGCGATTGGCACAGGTTTAGCGCTTAAAGGCTTTAAAACCGTTATTATCGACTTTGATATTGGTCTACGTAATCTTGACCTTATCATGGGTTGTGAACGCCGTGTTGTTTATGATTTCGTAAACGTAATTAATGGCGAAGCTAACCTAAATCAAGCACTTATTAAAGATAAGCGCGTTGATAAGCTACATATTTTACCTGCCTCACAAACCCGTGATAAAGACGCCCTAACCCGTGACGGTGTTGAGCGCGTACTAAACGAGCTGAAAAAAGATTTTGATTACATTGTGTGTGATTCTCCAGCGGGTATCGAAGCTGGTGCAATGATGGCAATGTACTTCGCTGATGAAGCGATTGTAACAACGAACCCAGAAGTATCATCAGTACGTGACTCTGACCGTATTCTTGGCATTTTACACAGCAAATCAAAACGTGCTGAAGAAGGCCTTGAAAGCGTAAAAGAACATCTACTACTAACTCGCTATAATCCTGAGCGTGTTGAAAAAGGCGAAATGCTTTCGGTAGAAGACGTACAAGAAATCTTAGCGATTAAACTACTGGGCGTTATTCCTGAATCACAAGCTGTACTTAGTGCATCGAACTCTGGTCAACCGGTTATCCTTGATGGTGAATCGGATGCAGGCCAAGCATACACAGATGCAATCAATCGTTTATTAGGCGAAACTGTTGGTTTTCGTTTCTTAGACGTAGAGAAAAAAGGCTTATTTAAACGGATTTTTGGAGGTTAATGTGTCTTTACTTGACTACTTCCGCTCAGAAAAGAAAAGCAGTGCGTCATTAGCAAAAGAGCGATTGCAGATCATTGTCGCGCACGAACGTTCACAGCGTGGTACACCAGATTACCTACCACAGCTAAAACAAGACATCCTTGATGTTATTCGTAAATATGTGAATGTAAACACTGATGCAGTTCAGGTTCAGTTTGACCAAAACGAAGATGACTTAGCCGTACTTGAGCTAAACGTCACTTTACCTGACGAAGAAAAGAAATAGTCAAAATTGGGCGCTTAGTTTTTTAACTGCGCCCTTTTTAATTTCTGCCACTGCATATGAAACTCATAGTCGTCTTCGCCTAGAGTTTTAAACCCTGCCCGTTGATATAATCCATACGCTGGATTAGCTTTTAGCACCGTTAAATTTATCTCTGCTGTTTGCGCTTTGAGTGCATCTAACACCTTAGTGCCTAAGCCTTTGCCCTGCTCTTTAGGTGCAATTTGTAGCTGTAATAAACTGATTGCTTGGTCACTTACAATGAACTTGGCAGCGCCTACACATTGCCCATCATTTAACACTAAATGACTGTGCTCAAAATGCTCAGCCACTCTCGCTTGATGTTGCTCAAGTGATAAAAACAACCCTTGATTCTCTAAATGCTCAACCATGGTATTTAATCTTAAGTCGAGTAAATAGGCTTTGTCTTGCTCTGTAGCTGCTACAAACTTAATCATTATTGTCTTAAAAAAGAAAAAGGTACTTTAATAAAAGTACCTTTTTAGGTTGTAACAAACAACATGCCTATGGTTAAAAGTTATAATTTGCGCCTAGGTAAAAACGGCGGCCCGAATATTGGTTATAGGTAAACCGATTGCTTTGTTTCCAATAACCTTCTTCTATTTCTTCTGTTAGGTTTACCACTGACGCTGTAAACGAAAGATCCTCTGTTAGGTTATACGAGGCATTCACATCTAGCTGACCATAGTCTTTGGTATACAAGTTGTAGCCTTGGTGAATACCGTTGGCACGGTCATCTTTCCAGTTATATGACGCACGAACACTAAAGTCGTCATTCTCAAAGTACACCGACACATTATATTGGTGCTTAGCGGTGCCTGGGATCTCCGCCTCTGTTTTTTGCCCGTCTGTCGAGACTTCGCTGGTGCTGGTATCTGTGTAGGTATAGTTAGTTAAAATACCAAAACCATTATCAAATGAGTGCTGGAAGAACAGCTCTAAACCTTCTGATTTTGCATCACCCCCACCCACTTTGGTATTCATTTCGACTTCGATTGGGCCGTTACAACAATCGTGTTCACGCTCTACAATTTCTACGGTCGAGATTGGTAAGTTAGAAATATCTTTAGAGAATAAAGTCGCACCCAGTGCAGAGCCATCGCCGTAATACCATTCAATACCTAAATCGAATTGGTCAGATAACATAGGTTCAAGGCCTGTGTTTACCGAAGTACCATTACCACGGCCTGTCCAGGAATCAGGCGAGTTAATATTAACTGGAGGACCGTAAGACTCTGCTTGGCTTAAGTCTGAATAGCTCACTCTTGCCATGGTGCGTGCTGCGGCAAAGCGCACCACAAGATCTTCGGTTGCATCCCATGCAAGGTTAAAGCTTGGTAGTACTTCACTGCCATCGCTACTGCGCTCGTTTGGATCCGTGTCATCATCATCTTGGCCAATGACGTCATCGTAGGTCAAGGTGCTTAGCTCTGTATTCACATAACGCACACCGACATTACCGCGGAAATCTTGCCACTCAAAATCAGCTTGAGTGTAAACAGACCAAATTTTCTCTTCAAGGGCGTACGTGCCCGAAAGTGTTGGCACTACAGTCTGGCTAAAGTTTTCTTTTAAGTAATCATCCAGCGCTCTAAAATCAAACGCTAAAAAGTTAAATGCGCCTGTATCACCCGCGCTGTTATCAACTACATGGTCGCTTACCAATGTTGGCGCATCTGGGTGAAAATCTGGATTATGGAACCACTCAGTCCCTGGTAAGTAACCGCGGTAACCGCCATTGTCAGCGATGCCGTCATCCCAACGAAAGTCATTACGAATGCCTTTAATTTCGTGGTCGCGATATTTAGCACCTACATACACACGGGTGAAAAAGTTGCCATCGAGGTCAAATTTTACATCTGTTTGAATGTAATCTTCTGAGTCTTCATTTTCAGATGAGTAAGAGTCAAACCAATCGTAATACTGGTATGCTTCTTTATCGGTGGCTAAATCAGTCGACACTTCGTAGCTTGGTTTACCGTTTTCAATTGACCATAACCAGCTATTTACTGAGCCTAAACGCGCATCAATATTGGCGTAGGTTTCTTTTGAGGTGCCGCCTTCAGCTTCAGTATGACCCAGCTTTAATGTAACACTGTAAGTATCACCATAATAAGTGCCTTCAAAATCATAGGTATTTGATTTTGATTCGCCAAAACGCTCACGCCCTGTTAACTGCGGTGATAACAAACCACGGCGAACAGCCACACCACCATTTACATCGGCATCACCCCAGTTATTATCATTGAGTAAACCATTATCGCCATTACCGTAGGCAACCACAGTATCGCCATCAAGCACAATGCCGTAATACGGGTTGTGGTTATCATTCCACTCGGCAAAAGTAATGCTTTGCCCTGTTTGGTCGTAGCCTAACTTAGCACCAAAATAGTTAAAGTTTAAATCAAGTCTGTCACTCGGTGCCCACTGAACAGCCACTTGATAACCATCGCGTGTACGGTCTTGGTTTGAGTTATTAACACTCATCGCACGCGGTGCCCACACATTGTTGTACACTTCGCCAGTGGCTTGGTCTACCAGCGCTGGACGCTCTGCACCTTCAACGGTATCTGAGTGAAAACGCCAGTGTGATGCGTTGTTAGTGATGGTTGTTACGGTGCGATCTTGACGTGTAAAGCCGGCCAGTACACCAAAGTTTTCGTCGTCATTTTTCCATGAATACAGCACGTTAACTTGCGGCTTTGTGTCTTCAGACACATCATCGTAAGTCACCTCTGCACTTAACGCCCCTGAATTTGCTTCCATCTCAAGCGGTTTACGGGTGTGTAAAATAACCGTACCACCAATACCGCCTTCATCGATGCGTGCTTCTGCACTTTTGTACACTTCTACACTTTTGATCATGCTTGAAGGCAATAACGTGTAATTAAAACTACGGGTAGGAGTACCAGAACCAGATGAAGCAATATAGTTACCGTTTAATTGGGTGAGAGTCCAATCTGGTGACGTACCACGAATACTCACGCGGCTACCTTCACCACCGTCGCGGTCAATCAAAACGCCCGATACACGTTGCAATGAGTCAGCGACGTTTTTATCAGGAAACTTACCAATATCCTCTGCAGTGATTGCATCAACTGTCGCTGTTGAAAGTCGTTTTATTGCTAAGTTTTCTGCAGTTGAAGAACGAATACCCCGTACTTCAATCACTTCTACATCTTCATTTGCTTGCTCTGCTGCGTAACTTGTATTGATTGCCGCCAGTAGCGAAATCAAAATTGCATTACGCTTAAAATGCCTTCCTTGCCCTTTTGTTTTTATTACAGTTTGCTTGCCCATGCCTATCTCCAGTTGTGTGTTCTGTTTTTGTTTAAGAGCCTTTAGCCCCTGCAAAAACGATTTATTGTTGTCGGTTTTTAAACTGATTATTGGTAGTTAACAGCTTGTTAAACTCAAATTCAGAATAGGGTGAGTGGTCAAAAAGTGATAATAAAAATTCGGTGAGAGAT
>NZ_JAKEVM010000171.1 GCF_022398475.1 Pseudoalteromonas shioyasakiensis
TCTTTATTCCACCTTTAAATTAAGCTCTTAATTTTTTTGACTTTTTAGAAGAAAAAACAAGTTCAGGGCCCTTTGGCTTCCTTGCTATCCAGAGTACCTACCTTAATTCCGATGACAGTACCAACAATCGCAAAGGCTATACTCAAAGGCACTTCTACAAACCATAAAGGTGGGATAAATAACATTTGTAATAGTATCGATACCATTACTGTTCCCACTATAAAGCTCAGTAAATATACACTTAGGGCATAATTCCAAGCTTTTACAACATTGCGCTTAGCCATAACGGTATAAATAGCTGCGCTCAATAAATAAGATGGTAATAACTGGTATGTAAAATATTTGCCGAATGAGAGTGAAGCTAAGTTATCACTACCAATTATTAGAGTGATAAAGGTACTTAATACGGTATTCAAAACCAGCATGACTAAAGTGTATTTTACTATCCTTAAACTATTCAATTTGTCTCCATGTGCTATGTCACAATTATGATTTAGAAATGACTGATAGTGGCTTCTGCAGAGCATGTATTCAGAAAGCCACTTATAATCGCAGCCTCCTCTCACAAAGCCAACACCTCTCACTGCAAACAGCCAAACCCTTTTAATGAAATTTCTTGAGTATTCGAGCCGCTTTGGTTTTTATGTTGAATGATCAAACGTGAATCTTGGCTAGTAAAGGTAAAGGTTCCGAGCCAAGGTAGCTGGGCTATGGGTTGCATGTGGTAAAAACCATTGGCATCAAAGCATATAAATGAGAACTCATGATGTACCGGGGCAAATACGCCATAATCAGCGGTAAATACAGCAATGTTGTCTTGCAGTATAAAGTGTTTCGCTTGCGTGCCCGCTACTAAATACCAAAAGCATATTGCTGTCATTATCACCACTTGTAAGCCGCCAAGTAAAAAGACTGAAAATTTAAGAATACGGGTCGATTTACTGGCTTCCATATAAAGGCGCTTTGCTTTGAGTAATAACCAAAGCCCAATGGCAACCATAGTGAGCTTTACAATCATCAGTGCTACGCCTATTTGATACATCAGCTTAGGGCTGTGCCATTGAATGCCAAATGTTTGCGGGATAAACAAGCTATCAATTAAGGGCAGTAAAATGAGTAGGAATGGCAGAATAAGCGCTTTGTTTTTCATTATTTACTTTTCTAGTGTTCTCGCAAAGATAAGAGTTCAATGTTAATTCTTGGACTCTAAAAAAGCAAAAAGGCGCAACCTGAGGTTACGCCTTTTATCGTTCTGGGCAGAACTTAAAATTTACAGTGCAGCGAATACATCGTCTGTTTTAGCAGCACAGATAAAATCATTTTTGTGTAACCCTTTGATAGAGTGGCTCCACCAAGTAACAGTTACTTTGCCCCACTCGGTTAACAGACCTGGGTGGTGACCTTCTTCTTCAGCCATATCGCCCACTTTATTAGTGAACTCAAGTGCTTGTTTGAAGTTTTTAAACTTGTAAACACGCTCTAATTGCATAATGCCGTCGCGCACTTCAGGAACCCAGTCTGGGATCATTTTGATCAATTCTGCTAATTCAGCATCAGATACTTTAGGCGCATCCGCACGACACGCTTCACACTTTTGTGTGCTTAATGAAGACATTATAAATCCTTAACTTGCTAATTTTTCTTTAGGAGGAAACTTTGGCTCATGTAGCCCTAATTCTTTTGCTTTACTCACCAGCGACATGATATCCATTTGTGAAATATCAAATAAGTCATTGATTGAGTTAATGGTGTAGTACACAGGCTGCATAATATCAATACGATAAGGTGTACGTAATACATCAAGCACATTCATCGCATTGATTTCTGGCTTATCTGAATACACATACTGTGTTTCGCCTGGGCTTGATAAAATGCCACCACCATAAATACGCAGACCTTGTTCAGTTTGCATTAAACCAAACTCAACGGTAAACCAGTAAAGACGTGCTAAATAAACACGATCTTTCTTTTCAGCGGCATAACCTAACTGACCATATTTGTGTGTAAACTCAGCAAATGCTGGGTTGGTAAGCATCGCACAATGACCAAAAATCTCGTGGAAGATATCTGGCTCTTGTAAGTAGTCAAACTCTTCACGGCTGCGAATAAAAGTCGCTACTGGGAACTGCTTGTTTGCTAATAATCGAAAGAACTCATCAAAATCGATCAGTGCCGGAACAGGCGCAACTTGCCAGCCCGTTGTTTCGAGTAACACTTCGTTGAGTTCACTAAGTTGTGGAATACGATCTGTTGGTAAATTAATTTTCTTAAGACCTGCTAAATATTCATCACAGGCTTTACCTTCTATGCAAGCGAGTTGGCGAGCAACTAGCTCAGACCATATTTTATTTTCTTCTTCGCTCCAATGGATAACCCCATTTTCATCAGGTTGCTTGGAGGTGTAATTACTTGCTTTAGCCATAATAACCTTCTTCGTTAAATCTTGATCAGCATTGATCAGAATCTCATTAACTTGTTAAGCCGATACTATGTAAAAGTAAGCGAAATTTTAATAGTTAAGGCTGTTTCTAAGGTTTGCAGAAACAGCCCCAACGTAAAGTTAAGGTTACACAAAAAGATCTAAAAGTTTACACACCACATTTTTAAAGGGCTAAAAGCAAACACAACCGTAAACTTTAAATTACAACCTAACCAATGAATGTAAATGCAGTTTTAAGATCGTTAATAATATCGTTAACATCCTCAAGACCAACTGATAATCGAATTAGACCATCACTGATCCCAGCAGCTGCTCTTTCTTCGGGTGTATAAGGCGAATGTGTCATCGATGCAGGATGTTGAATGAGGGTTTCAGCATCCCCTAAACTCACAGCAAGGGTACAAAGTTGGGTGTTATTTATAAATGTTTCGCCATCTTCAAGGCTGCCTTTTATTTCAAAGGCAATAACACCACCAGCGGCTTTCATCTGTGAGCCAATAAATTGATGACCCGGATGTGATTTAAGCCCAGGGTAATAAACTTGGCTAACTAACGGGTGTTGCTCTAAATATTCAGCAACCACTTGGGCACTTGCACAGTGGCGCTCCATGCGTACAGCAAGGGTTTTTAAACCACGATTAATTAACCATGCATCATGAGGACTAATCGTTGCACCAATATCTTTTAGCACCGTCATTTTGATTAGGTTGATATGCTCCTCTGTGCCACACACAAGCCCTGCTACCACATCACCATGGCCATTTAGGTATTTAGTTGCGCTGTGTACCACAATATCAATACCAAACGAGGTCGGTTGCTGTAGCAAAGGCGTTAAGAAGGTATTGTCGATAACGCTTATCAGCTGATGCTGCTTGGCAACATCGGCAATTAAACTTAAATCAAGCACTGCCATGGTCGGATTAATTGGCGTTTCTGCAAAAATCATTTTTGAATTGGCTTTAACCGCGCCGCGAAGTTCAGCTTCATTGGTCATATCAACAAAAGTAACTTCGATACCAAAGCGCGGCAACATGTGAGCAAAAAATGCAAAGGTACAACCGTATAACGCGCTTGATGCGACTAGGTGGTCACCGTGTTGTAAAAAGCTAAGCACAGACGCAGACACCGCCCCCATACCCGTTGCTGTGGCAGCCGCTGCTTCACAGTTTTCTAACTGAGCCACTTTTTGTTCTAGCTCTTGGGTTGTCGGATTACCTAAACGGGTATAAATAAAGCCCTGCTCTTCACCAGCAAATCGGGCTGCACCTTGGGCTGCATTAGCAAAAGAGAAGGTAGAGGTTTGGTAAAGTGGCGCACTCAGTGCGCCATGTGGATCATTTGGTTTTTCTGGACCATGAATACATTGTGTATGTAAGTGATGCTTAGTCATTGTGTGTTCTCGTTTTTATTATCAGTACTTCATACTCATAAATAAAACGTAGATACCCACAATGCACAAGCATGCCGGATGCTCAGATGGCTAAATATCACTCAGCTGTTTTTATTAACTGTACACAAAAGTTGTCATTTTGTATTTTCGGTCTCTTTGTCACTCGTACGTGAGGCAATTTTACGGGCAATACTATTGGCGGTTTCTTTTAACAAGCTGCGCTTATGCTCTAAGCGAGGTAATGGGCGACTAAGCTCCATCGCTTTATACCCTATACGCGCGGTAAAAATACCTGCACTTAGCCCTTGCGCTGCTCGGCCCGACAATTTCCCCAGTAATTCAGCGCTTAGTGCCGTTGCTGCTAAATCTGAAACTAACTCTGCACTACCAACAAACAATACTTGTTTCACTAATAAGCGATACAATTTAATACGGCTTGCATAACCAAAACCAATACCGTAAATACGGCCAATTTGCTCAATGAGCTTAGTGCCACGCCATAGCACCGCCATCATATCAACTAAAGCCAGTGGGCTTAGCGCAACCAATAAGCCAGACTCAGTGGCAAAACGGTTAATCAGTTTTTTCGCTTGCTGATCTTGGCTTACCAATAAACTATCGGCGTATAAGGTCATGATTTCTTTATCGGTATGGTGACTTGCTATTTGTTGCTTAAACTCTTCAAACCCAGTAAGCGTTTGATGTTTATTAAGCTTTTCAAGCCACGGTAATGCTTCACCTACTTGCTCGCTATTGAGTAAGCGGTCGGCCTCGGTACGATGCAATTGATTGCGCTTTAAACTTCTTAGCATGCGGTACTCGCGCCAAATAACACGGGCAATCAGCAGCACACCACTGAGAACAGCCGTTAAATACACCGAACCTAAAATAATTGATTGCTGAAACGTCACAAACAATGACAGCGCAAACTCAAGTAACACTAACGCTAAAAAGCTAACAACAAACACCCCTTTTAGGGTTTGCCATTTCGACTTTTTATACACAGGCTCAAGCTCAATGCTATCTTGCTGATCTTCTTCAGTGTCGATAAATTCGGCGTTTTCTATCACTTTAGCAACAGTTAACTCCTCTGTAGGAGCTTCGTTACTTGCAGAGCTTGAAATACGGCGACCTGCCTGAAAGTTCATCTCCTTTGGTTGCTCACTCATGTTAGTTTATCTCCTATCAGGTACTGCATGACATGATCTAAACGAATATGCTTTAACCGTTTATCAGGGCATGGCAGTGGCGAAAACGATAAGAACTCAAAGCCCTGTTTTGGCCACTCTTGTTTGTTGAGAAGGCGTGACGGTGGCTGCGGTGGTAAATACGTTAGCCATTCTTGCTCGCCTAAAGGCTTGCCATAAATACAAGCTAACTGTTGGCCTTTCTCAGCCACTTGGCGCGGCTCTGTAGCGCAGATAGATGACATTGCCATGGTTTCGATTTGCACGCCTTCGAACTTTAAATGATTCGTTTGGTCATGCACGATTGAATCAAGCAATAGCGCTAAGTCTTTATGATATTGCGCACTAATATGATCTGACTTATTGGCCGCAAACAATAGCTTGTCGATGTTTGGTTTAAACAAACGTTTAAAGAAGCTTGCTTCACCATAATTAAAGTGCGCCAACAATTGGTTAATAACACGGCTTTGCTCATGCAAGGTTTCGCTGCCTTCATTCAAGGCACTGAGCACATCCACCAGCACAATTTGTCGGTCAAAATGACGAAAATGCTGCTCGTAAAAAGGCTTTACAACCTCTTTTACATAGGCTTTATAGCGCTTTTTAAGATGCGCTAAATTCGACCCTTCGGTTATGTCGTCTGGCACATTCGCAACCGGGAAAAACTGCAGTAGCGGCGCTCCTTTAAGCTCGCCTGGCATCAGCATGCGACCTGGTTGCAGCATGGCAAGCTTGGTGTCTTTTTTAAGGCCCACTAATAACTGCTGATAAAGCGCAGCGACATCAGCAAGTTTGCTCTCATCAACACTGGCTGATAGATCAAGTTCAGCAAGGGCTGTTAAAAATGGCTTCGCTTTTTCGTTGCGTGCTGTTTGCTGCAAGAGTGAGTATTGTGACTCACACCAATCAGCAAATGATTGCTCTAGCATTGGCAAATCAAGTAGCCATTCACCTGGGTAATCAATAATGTCTAAATAGAGCGTTGATTGCGGTGCAAAGTGACCGCGTAGCCCCGAGTTACTTTGGTACTTAATTGCCAAACGTAGTGTATTTATACGCTCGGTAGAGGCAGGCCATGCAGGCTCACCTTCAACAGGTAATAACGCTGATAATGCATTTGTGTATTCAAATGTCGGTATTGTCAGTGCTTGCTGCGGCACTATTTTTGTGGCGATATGACGCTTTTCGCGCATCACATCAAAAAAAGGTAAGTTTTTTTCGTCAGCTTGACTGGTTAAATGTTTAACCAAGGCGGTAATAAAAGCGGTTTTGCCGCTGCCACTTAAGCCTGTGACGGCTAATTTCACGTGTTGATCTAAACTACGGTGAAGGGCTTTTTCCGCTTTATTTTTTAACGAATTAAAGGTGTTCTTTGCAAATGATTGGCTCATAAAGTGTCTAGCACCTTATTTGCGCTGGGTATCACGATGCAAACAAGGTGCGTATATATCCTTTAAAGTTTGTTGATTTCACGGCTAACCGTAAATTCTGTTGATGTGACATAGCGTTCCATCTCTTGTAAACGACCATCAACTCGAGCAAGACGATCTTTTAAGTCTTGCAATGCACGGCGAGGTGGTTCCCCTTTTTGCCATACTTTAAATTTTACTTCAAGCGGGTCTTGGTGAATGCTGTCTGTGCTTTTCTCTGTTTTTTCTGCTGGTTTTTTATCTAAAATAAACCAAGCAGCAATGTAAGCAACAACAATAAATGGACCACCTGATAATAGCACTGCTGTCACGACTAAAATACGTACTAGCCAAAGCTCCATGTTAAAGTAATCGCTGATACCTGCGCACACACCTGCTATTTTGCCACGCTCTGCGTCTCTAAATAATTCGCGTTTGGTACTCATACTTTACGTCTCCACTGCGGAGCCTCTTGGTCAAGTAAGGCTTCTAATGTTTCAACACGCTCTGCCATTTTATCTGCTTTTTGTGCAAGCTCTAATAATTGGCGGTGCTCGTGTTCACTTAAACCTTGGCTCACTTGTTTTTTACTACGGTAATGTAAAATTAGCCAAAGTGGGGCAACAACCACCATAAAAACAATAATCGGTGCCATCAAAACTTCTGCGTCGAACATGGTACTCTCCTGTCAATCCGTTATGTGTTTAAGCATTGGGGGACATGCCCCCATTTATTATTTTTTATCTGCTAGTTTTTTCTTAAGCTCAGCTAGCTCATCATCAATCTTTTCATCTTGCTGAAGACCAGCAATTTCGTCAGCTAATGATTTTTTACCAAGATCATAAGACTCTATTTGTGATTCTAGACCATCGATCTTAGTTTCGTAACGTTCGAAGCGGTTTAAAGCGTCTTCAACTTTAGAGCTGTCGAGTGCTTTTTTAACTTCAAGACGTGACTCAGCAGAGCGTTGACGTAAGATGATTGCTTTTTGACGCGCTTTTGCATCAGCTAGTTTCTCTTGTAACGTGCTGACTTCTTGCTGTAGTTTCTCGATGTGAGACTCTACATGCTCAAGCTCAGTTTCAACCGCTGCGACTGCATCTGCTGACTTTTGCTTTTCAATCAGTGCTGCACGTGCTAAATCATCACGGTCTTTATTTAGTGCTAATTCAGCTTTTTCTTGCCAGTCTGCAACTTGAACTTTTAAAGTTTCAACGCGACGTACTAGCTCTTTTTTCTCAGCAAGTGTTTTTGCTGATGTAGAGCGAACTTCTACTAATGTATCTTCCATCTCTTGGATGATCAGGCGAACCATTTTTTCTGGGTCTTCTGCTTTATCTAAGATGGCATTGATATTAGAATTAACGATGTCTGCAAAACGTGAAAAAATTCCCATAACATTTACCTCTTTGGTGTTTTAACTTAATCAGTTGGTATAACTAGTATCAATATGCTTGCCAACTTTTATAAACTTAGAATAACTTAATATATTCAAACAGTTAAACTAAATTTATAAATTTCTTTAGTTCTTATAGATAATGAAATAC
>NZ_JAKEVM010000172.1 GCF_022398475.1 Pseudoalteromonas shioyasakiensis
GTACTTAGTCGGCTAATTTCTTAGCAAGATATAACCAAGTTTCTAATACTGTATCAGGGTTTAGAGAAACAGAATCAATGCCCTGCTCAACTAACCAAGCTGCAAAGTCTTCATGATCTGAAGGACCTTGACCACAAATACCTACATATTTGCCTTTTGCTTTAGCAGTTTGAATAGCCATTGATAATAGTTTCTTGATTGCAGGGTTACGCTCATCAAATAGATGCGCAATTAAACCTGAGTCACGGTCAAGACCTAATGTTAACTGAGTTAAGTCGTTTGAACCGATAGAGAAACCATCAAAATATTCTAAGAACTCATCTGCAAGTAACGCGTTTGATGGTAATTCACACATCATGATTACTTTGAGACCATTTTCGCCACGTTTTAGGCCATGTTCTTCAAGTAATTCAATAACGCGCTTACCTTCTTCAAGCGTACGAACAAATGGGATCATGATTTCAATATTAGTCATACCCATTTCGTTGCGAACACGTTTAATCGCTTCACACTCTAACGCGAAACAGTCACGGAAATCTTCAGAGATATAACGTGCTGCACCACGGAAACCAATCATTGGGTTTTCTTCTTCCGGCTCATATTGCTGGCCGCCAACAAGGTTTGCATATTCGTTTGACTTAAAGTCAGACATACGAACAATGACACGCTCAGGTGCAAACGCACAACCTAGTGTTGCAATACCTTCTACAAGCTTAGAAATATAGAATTCTACAGGTGATTCATAACCTGCCATCATTTCTGAGATTTCAGCTTTTAGCTCGTCAGATTGAGCATCAAAGTTAAGAAGTGCTTTAGGGTGAACACCAATCATACGGTTGATTACGAATTCAACACGCGCAAGGCCAACACCTGCATGAGGTAAGCGTGCAAAGTCAAATGCACGATCAGGGTTACCTACGTTCATCATAACTTTCATTGGTAACTCTGGCATTTCATCAACACGTGAAGTAAGTACTTCGTAATCTAAAATACCTTCGTAGATATAACCTGTGTCACCTTCGGCACACGATACAGTTACATCTTGGCCTGCTTTAATTAAATCAGTTGCATTACCACAACCAACAACTGCAGGAATACCTAATTCACGAGCAATGATTGCCGCGTGACATGTACGACCACCACGGTTTGTAACAATCGCAGCGGCACGTTTCATGATTGGCTCCCAGTCAGGGTCAGTCATGTCAGTAACTAGAATGTCGCCTTGTTGTACTTTGTCCATTTCATCAATTGAATCTAGTACGCGTACAGTACCTGAACCAATCTTGTGACCAATTGCACGGCCTTCAGCAACAACTGTGCTTGTACCATTTAATTGGAAACGCTCCATAACGTTAGCATCTTCGTTTGAACGAACTGTTTCTGGACGTGCTTGAACGATGTAAAGTTTACCGTCGTTGCCGTCTTTTGCCCACTCGATGTCCATTGGACGACCGTAGTGCTTTTCAATAATAACAGCTTGCTTTGCAAGTTCTTGAACTTCAGCATCTGTGATTGAGAATTTGTTTGAAAGTGACGAATCTACGTCAACAATTTCAACTTGCTTACCATGTGATTCATCCGCTGAGTAAATCATTTGGATTGCTTTTGAACCAATGTTACGGCGAACTACCGCTGGTTTACCGTTAGCAAGAGTTGGTTTATGAACATAAAATTCATCTGGGTTTACAGCACCCTGTACAACCATTTCACCAAGACCATAGCTTGAAGTGACAAATACAACATCTTCAAAGCCAGATTCAGTATCAATACTGAACATAACACCTGAAGCTGCTTTATCTGAACGAACCATGCGTTGGATACCAGCTGAAAGTGCAACACCACGGTGGTCATAACCTTGGTGAACACGGTAAGAAATAGCGCGGTCATTAAATAGTGAGGCAAACACGTGTTTGATTGCAGTCATTACTGAATCAATACCACGTACGTTTAAAAACGTTTCTTGTTGTCCTGCGAATGAAGCGTCTGGCATGTCTTCTGCTGTAGCAGATGAGCGAACTGCAAATGAAACATCTTGTGATGCGTCGCCGTGTAGTTGGCTATATGCGTCGCGGATGGCTTGGTCTAGGTTTGGTTGGAATGGTGTATCGATAATCCATTGGCGGATTTCGGCACCGACTTTAGCGAGTGTATTTACATCATCCACATCCAATGTGTCTAAAATATCGTGGATTTTTGAGTTTAAACCAGATTGCTCTAGAAACTCATTGAATGCATCAGCGGTTGTAGCGAAACCACCTGGCACTTGAACACCAGCGTTAGCTAGGTTTGAGATCATTTCACCTAGTGAAGCGTTTTTACCGCCAACACGAGGAACATCTTGCATACCAAGCTCTTGATACCAGAGAACGTATTCTTGCACGGATCTTTCTCCATAAACAAATTGTAGTACTAACTGTGAGAGTTAAGAAAGAAAACCTTCTAAAAAGGTCATAGTCATTCTACACTGGCAACAGACCTCACGTAAACCGTGAAGCCCCTATTTTGCAGATAAAGGTAATAAAAAGGTTAAATATGAGAACTGCATTTTATATTTCTGATGGAACAGCAATCACCTCTGAAGTCTTTGGTCATGCGACCTTATCTATGTTTCCTGTTGATTTTAATCACAAAACAATTCCTTTTGTTGAAACAGAAAAAAAAGCAATTGAAGTTAAAAACTTGATTAATTCAACTGCTCAACGTGATGGAGAACAGCCACTCGTGTTCTTCACTTTTGTAAACCACGAGCTAAGTGAAATTATTAAATCGTCTTGCGCGGTGTGTTATGACTTTTTATCACAATACAGTGATAAAATTTCTCAAGAGTTAAAAGTTGCGCCGGTACCTAAGGTTCATAGAACGCATTCAATGCACGAGAAAAGTTATGATTTTCGTATTGATGCGGTTAACTATGCGTTGACCAATGATGATGGCGCTAACATTAAAAACTACTCTGAAGCCGACATTATTTTAGTGGGTGTTAGCCGAAGCGGTAAAACACCGACTAGTTTATACCTAGCATTACAATATGGTATTAAAGCTGCCAATTACCCGCTAACAGAAGATGATTTAGAAAGAGGCTCCCTGCCTGAGTGTTTAAAAGCTTACAAGCATAAACTATTTGGTCTAACGATTGACCCTGTTCGCCTTGCCGATATTCGTCAGCGTCGAATGGCAAATTCAAAATATGCGTCTTTAAAACAGTGTCGTATTGAAGTGCGTGAAGTAGAAATGCTTTATAAAAAGCAGAAGATTCAATTTTTAAATTCAACTCATCATTCAGTAGAAGAAATTTCTGCAAAGATTATATCTGATACTGGACTTGAAAGACGTAAGTACTAACTTATTTTAGTATCGGACATTAAAAAAGGCTGCAATGTGCAGCCTTTTTTTGGATAACTTACTGTTACTTACGAGCGTCTTTTAATAAGTCAGCAACTAAAAAACCTAGTTCTAATACTTGATCCGCATTTAAGCGTGGGTCGCACTGTGTGCGGTAGCGTTGTGCTAAATCTTCATCAGACAAGCCATACGCACCACCAGTACATTCAGTAACGTGCTGGCCAGTCATTTCAAGGTGAACACCACCTGGGTATGAACCTTCAGCTTTGTGTACTGCGAAGAACTGGCTAATTTCACGAAGAATATTATTAAAGCTACGTGTTTTATAACCTGAGCTCGCTTTCTCAGTATTACCATGCATTGGATCTGAGCTCCAAATAACTTTACGGCCTTCTTGTTGTACTTTACGTACAAGTGCCGGTAGTTTCTCTGGAAGAACATCAGCGCCCATTCGTGTAATTAACGTTAAGCGACCTGGAATGTTATCTGGGTTAACTGCATCGATAAGTTTGATTAGCTCATCTGGTTCCATACCTGGGCCAACTTTCACACCAATTGGATTTTTAATGCCTTTAAAGAATTCGATGTGTGCATGATCAAGTTGACGTGTACGTTCACCAATCCAGACAAAGTGTGCGGAACAATCGTACCAATCACCTGATAAGTGGTCACGGCGTGTTAGAGCTTCTTCATAGCCTAATAACAACGCTTCGTGTGATGTAAATAAGTCTGTTTCTTTTAAGCTCGGCGCAACGGTTGAGTCGATACCACACACTTCCATAAATTCAAGCGCATCTTGAATTCTGTCAGCTAGCTGTTGGTATTTCTCTTTAAGTGGATTTGCAGCAACGAAGCCCATGTTCCAGCGATTTACTTGATGTAAATCGGCTAAACCACCTTGCGCGAATGCGCGTAATAAATTTAGTGTTGCAGCACTATGATGATATGCAGTCATCAATCGCTGTGGATCAGGTACACGGGCTTGCTCTGTGAATTCAAAATTATTGATGATATCGCCACGGTACGAAGGTAATGAAACACCATCGATTGTTTCGTAATCTGATGAGCGAGGCTTAGCGTACTGACCTGCCATACGCGCAATTTTAACTACAGGGCATTTACCACCATAAGTTAAAACAACGGCCATTTGTAAAAGTGTTTTAAATGTATCGCGGATATTTGCGGCATTAAAGTCACTAAATGACTCTGCGCAATCACCACCCTGTAATAAGAAGGCTCTACCTTCACATACAGCTTCTAGTTGTTTGTATAAGCTACGCGTCTCTTCGGCAAATACCAAAGGTGGTGCGCTTTTTAATTGCCCTTCAACAGATTTTAGGGCTTCTTGATCTGGGTACTCTGGCTGCTGAAGTATCGGCAGTTTTCTCCAGCTGTCTGGGTTCCACGATTGCATGTTCTTTCCTCATTCCTAACATAGACCGTTAACGAAAACTAACTTATTGCACGTACTAAGTTCAAGGACAATATTCAGCTATTTACGATTATTTCGTTATTTGATAAATAGTTTCGATATTAACAATTAGGGTTTCAACATTTTATTGTTCAAAACCAGTCAGTTACACTTTTTTGGTTACGTTATTCGTTACCGCATAACGCAAGAACACATCTTACTTATCTGAAGCGTAACTGTAACCTCAGCTTTACATGCTTAAAATATACTTTTTAAGTACTACATTGATCAAATTAAAAACTTGTACTACTGGAGTATAAGGAACACATCATACATTATTTAATTATTGAGTAAGGTCAGCAAACTAATAATAATTAACTATCAAAGATCAGGAGGTAAGGTTATAATTGTGCCAACAATAAGTAAGATGTGTTCCTATGAGTACAAAGTTAGAAATACGCAGTCAGTTTGATTTAGTAAGTGAGTTAACTCATTTGTTTTGTGAAGAATTAAAGGAAGTGGGTTTTCATAAGGCATCATATTATCAATTGCCAGATATCGATATAAACGACGAAAAGAAAGTCCCTTCTTCAATTAGTGTACAAAAAATTGAAGGTGATGATGCTCATAAGTTAATTCTAAATTCATTTGGTGATTTTTATAAAAAGACAGGATTAAGTAGTCGAGTATTAAAAAGACATCCAGGTTTATTAGTTTTAAAAGATGTCGATAAGCAACATTTCATTGCAAGGATAAATCAGTTAAATAAAGCAAAAGCTGATTTTAAAAATAGTGTAATAGCTATCGATAATAATGATGCGCGATTTGAAGCGGTTCACAATGCTGTGCCTAATCTCATTACACTTGCTGCATATCGTAAGATCCACTTTGAAACTGAATCGCCCTACTCTGTTCGTTTTACTTGGATGCACAAACACGCAACTAAAACGCTAACTAAAAAAATGGCCTTAGCAATGCTCGATAAATCGGCTAGTTATTCTAATCCAAGAATGATAGACCAACACTCTTGGCAAGCACTAGTTGCACAAGAGCAAAGTCGTGTTGCAAGTTTAGGTGATAAAGAAAAATTACGAATTCGTAGACCAACAAGAGTTAGTCCACAAGTTAATGTAAGGTATACAGCTCAAAACCGATATCATGTTAGTGCTGCTTTACCTTTTATTTTGATAAACCCAGAACCAGATGTAAAACTTGGTACATTATCTGATTATCAAAAACCAGAAAGTCATCCTCGAAAAAGAGAATATGATTTCTTAGTTGATAGACTTTACTTAGAACAAGTAACAGATTGATTATGTTAAAAAGGCCACATATGTGGCCTTTTCTTTATAGTTAGCAGTATTTAAAAATTTAGTCTTCTACTATTTCTTCAATTTTATCTTCATCGATTAAAACAGCATTTTCAACAATGCGCTTACCACCTTGAATTTCGATTCGTTTGTTATGCTTATTAAGCGTAAGAATCTCATCACAAAATTGATCAGATGGATGCATCTCATATGTGTAATCAATAATATTACCCGTTTTGTCATCTTTGACATTGGTAATGTTATATTCAGAGATTGCACCTTTCTCAATTAAGTCTTTCATTGTCGTTGTCATATCACGACGCAAAGCTTTTAATTTATTCTCGGTAATTTCGTCTGTTGAATAAATAGAGCCATATTTTTCCATAATCGATAATAGTCGGAAATGGTAGGTCTTACCCGGTGCCGCATAACGCCATAAATGATATAAACGAAGCATCATCCAACGAGATAAACCACGTTTTAATTCTTGAGCACTATTAAAGTAGTAACCTTTGTATTCAAGATTATCGATCATGTTATGAACGAAGGCATTTAAACAAGCTACACATTTTACGTTACCACCCTGACCTTTTTTGCCACTAAAATGAAGTGACGATAAAAAGTTCATGTTCGATTCGTAAAATGAGTCATCAATATCAGAGTTACGAGTATCTGTTGCTGAATATTTAAAAGAAAGCTTAGAACCTTGTAATGCTTCTAATGATTCTTTGATTTGCGGATAAGGCATCGACTGGCCAACAGCTTTCAGCTCTTGTGCTAATTCATTCATTGAAAAAACAACTGCGTATTGAATACCAGACTTAAAATTGATTTTTACAATTTTCCCTTTAGAGGCTAAACGAATTAAGGCACGTTCGACCTTTTCTTCACGATCTGATGGCCAAACAAGATATTCAACATCTTCACCATCTTTTCTTGTGCTTACTACCGCAGGTGTAATTTTGATTTCACCATCATATAGAATGCCGTCTACTTTTTCAGAGATTTTTCGTGTAACGATGGTTTTCTTTGGTGCTTCTTCAACCGGAAGCTTCTTATGACCAGAACGGACAAATCGTCCCCATAGATCATAATGATTAAATGTATTTGAGTAAGCTCTCAAACCATGTGCAGCATTTTCAATTGAAACACGCACATCTTTGTTGTCTGTAAATAGTGCAAGACTTTCATTATCTATTGCACTTTCCACCCCGTGGATCTGCCCGCGTAATGTATCGGGTAAGTTATCTACCGAGATGTTGACCTTTCGGCTCATTGTTCTTATTTCCAATTTTTCTTCGACAGTTAATAACAACACATAAAACTTCAAAAGTTAAATGTTTAAGTTAGTATAAACTTGATCCGATCATAATTTATTTCTTCGGATCAGTTTTATACTAACTGTTTCGTAATTGCTGATTTTCAGATCAGATTTTTACTAAGTTATAGTTGATAGGTCGCGATTTTACTAACTCAGTTCAAATTATGTCGTGTTAATCACCTTTTTAAAGCGATTTAACACGACATAAATCGCTTTTTTAAAACTCCATGTGGATAAACAGCTCTTAAGTTAGCATAGATCTGATCTGTACCAACTATAGATCAGATCCATACTAACTTATTGTGCATTTTAGTCATGCTCTCGGTGCATAACTTTATAATTTAGTTAGTAAAAAGTTGATCTACACCACTATTTTTGTGAGTAAAGCAGTGGTTAAACTGTGTATAAGTCGAAAGCTCATTTTTTGCTTAGTAATTGGCTGATCTGCGAGTCATTAAAGATCTGATCTTTACCAAGTAAAAACACGATCTGGCTTTTTAGTAAATATTCAATAAAATC
>NZ_JAKEVM010000173.1 GCF_022398475.1 Pseudoalteromonas shioyasakiensis
AACTTATATTATTGTTTATTATTTTTTCGGGAATATCCTTGCCTGCTTTTGGTCAGGCAGAAGTTGAAATCTGCAATAATTGCTCTCAAAGTCAAAAAGACAAGGTTGCAAGGCTAAGCGTTAACTCTGATACTAAAGCTGTCATTGTGGTCGATATGATTAATGAAACAGCATTAAAATATGATACTAACTACATTGAAGATCGTTATGGTGAGCCAGTAGTTAGTGTTTCTTTGTCTGAGCTTAGTAATGATGAAGCTTTTGATTTAGACCTTCTCTATGAATACCGCAAAGAGTTAGTACGTGTAATAACGCGTGCTTCTGAAAAGAGTATGCTTAAAAATGCGCAAAGTACTCAACGTAATATATCGACTCCTAAGTATACTAATTCCAATGTAAATGATAATTCTCCGATAGGAAAGGGGATTGAAGTCAAGGGAAGTCCCTATGACTTTTTGCTTGCCAGTTATTTTAGAAATGATGTTTATGACTTTTATTTTGCGGGTGAGACATTAGCTTTAACAAAAATATTATTACCAACTAAGGGAACAATTAAATTTCCGAATATGAATAAGTTAAAGCTATATGTTCGTATAAACTTTTATAGTGATGATTTGGCTAAAAGCCTAAATGGTTTTGTTAGCGTAACACTAAACCCAGTAATTAAGTCATTTAATATTTTAGGCGGGCGGGATGGATTTAAAAACTCAATTCCTTTGAACCAAGACGAAATTAGTGGTCATGATTTTATATTCGCAAATGCTAAGAGCGAAAGAAATGAACACGCCAAGTTTGAAAGATACTCCAGCTCACTAGACGGAGGAGTTAGCTGCCGAGTTGTGGAAACCAAAACGAAGGGAAATAAAAAAATATACACTTATCAATGCTAGCGTTATAAGTTAAAGAGTGGAGTTACCACTCTTTAACTGTTGTCTAAACTTTTATTTGTTATTTTTAATCCTAGCAAGCACACCAACAGTACCGATTAATATCACTACCGCCCATACTGGCCAATTGCCGTATTGGCTATAGATACTATCGCCTTTGATTAAAGTGATATTGGCCTCAAGTACATCAGCTTTAAATTGTGGCATAGCTAATTGTGATTGAGCGATAGGGTCGTAAACGGCGCTAATACCATTATTAGTAACACGAATTAGTGGGCGCTGTAACTCTAGGGCGCGCATACGCGCTATTTGCATGTGCTGATGCGGACCATGTGAGTCACCGAACCATGCATCGTTACTCACCGTGAATAAAATATCGGAGTCACTGTGATAATTTCCACGAACCAACTCAGAAAAAGCAATTTCATAGCAAATAGCCGGTAAAATGTTTAAGCCATTTGCGCGTAAATTGTTTTGTACTTCATCACCACGGGTAAAGGATGACATAGGTAAATCAAACAGTGGCGCAATTGGGCGCAAGAAGTCCTGAAACGGCACAAATTCACCAATAGGTAATAACTGATGCTTTTGATAGCGGTTTTTACCTAAATATTGATAGTGGCCTTCACTGTCATTGTGTTCTTTTTTACCAAGCACTATTAAGGTATTAAAAATGTTACGCGTGTCGTATTGGTAATCAACGATACCGGTAATAAGCGCGGTGTCATTAAAGGTTGCGGCACTATCAAGGCCTGTTAAATACTCGGTTGATAAAGCTTCAAGCTCCGGCACCGCAGCTTCTGGCCAAACAATTAAATCAGCATCCCAATGTAAGCGAGTCATATCTTGGTATTTGCTCATAGTCGTCCAAAACTCAGACGGCTCAAAGCGAAGATGCTGTTTAATATTGCCCTGCACCAGTACAGTTTTTATGGTTTTGTCTTGGTAGTGTAGCTGGCTGCTGCTTGCTATCGTATATAAACCAGCTAATAAGGCTACAGAGGCGATAAGTGGTTTGCCATCTTTGTAAGCTGTGCGATATAAAGCAAACGCAATTAACATACATACAAGCGTAATCCCAAACTCGCCAATTACCGGGGCTAAAAAATTAAGTGGACTGTCTGTTTGCGTGTAACCAAAGCTCAGCCACGGAAAGCCTGTTAGTAATGTGCCACGTAAGTACTCTGTGGTTGCGATAGCGGCGAGGAACCAACATATAAAGCTATATGGGCCTTTAGCAAGGCGTGTTGCCAGCCAAGTAGCTAATGCAGGATAAAGGGCTAAATAAGCACAAAGCAGCACCATTAACGAAATTGAAGCAATTAATGGCATGCCACCAAAGGTCGCTATTGATACATGCACCCAACTTATACCTGCACCAAACCAACCTAAACCAAATATAAAGCCATATTTAGCACTTTGTTTAGCGGCTAATTTACCGTTTGCGAGAGGGTTAATGCAGTAGAGTAGAGCACCAAGGGAAAGAAAAGTTATAAACCATAGGTTATAGGGTGCGTAACTTAAGGTTAAAAAGAGGCCCGCAATAAGTGCGAGCCAGGCTTTTTTATCTTTTGCAAGGTGACTTAGGTTAGTTAGCAGTTTCTTCACTGTCGTTATCATCAGCCTTTGGAATGGTGACTTGCAATTGTAAGATACGGCGGTTATCTGCGTTAGTGACTTTAAATTGTAAGCCTTCTACCTCGATTGTTTCACCACGGCTTGGCATATGGCCAAATGCATGTAAAACAATACCACCTATGGTGTCAGCATCTGAGGTGCTGTAACCGGTTTTAAAATACTCGTTAAAGTCATCAACTTCAGTCAGTGCTTGCACAGCGTAAACGTGTTTTGCAACTTGGCGAATATCTTGTAGATCTTCACTTTCATCGTGCTCGTCTTCGATTTCACCCACGATGATTTCAAGGATATCTTCAATAGTGACAAGACCAGACACACCACCATACTCATCAATAACAATCGCCATGTGGTAACGTTGTTGACGGAACTCATTAAGCAGCGTGTCTACACGTTTACTTTCAGGCACTACAACTGCAGGACGCAAATATTCACGTAAAGAAGGTAGTTGCTCATCTTTGTTGATGATAAGTGGTAATAAATCTTTTGCTAATAAAATACCTTCAACATGGTCTTTGTCTTCACATACCACAGGAAAACGTGAATGTGTTGAATCAACCATCATAGGTAATAGCTCTTCTAATGGTGTATCAACCTCTAAGGTTACCATTTGCGAGCGTGGGATCATGATGTCCCGCACTTTTAGCTCTGATACACCTAGCACCCCTTCAATCATATCTTTGGTTTCAGGGTCGATAAGGTCGCGTTCTTGCGCATCGGCAATTACTTCTACCAGCTCTTCTCTATTCTGGGGTTCCCCTTGCAACATTTGGGCTATGCGGCCCAGCCACGTTTTGCCAGAAGAACCCTGGCTAGTTTGCGAGTTGTCGTCGCTCATTGCGTCTAATTGCTCCGTTAATTTAAATATCGTCTCGATATGGGTCAGCGATGTTCAGATCGGCAAGTAATTGCTTTTCAATGCTTTCCATTTCAAGTGCATCTTCGTCCTTTATATGGTCAAATCCAAGTAAATGCAAGCATCCATGGATAACCATATGGGCAAAATGGTCGTGAAAGGTTTTTTCTTGCTCAATTGATTCGGCTAAAACAATAGCCGGGCAAATGATTAAATCACCTACTAAAGGTAACTCAATGCCCGGTGGTGCTTCAAATGGAAAAGATAAGACATTAGTCGGTTTATCTTTGCCGCGGTAATCATTGTTGAGCTGCTGGCTTTGTGCTTCATCGCTGACCACTATAGTCAGCTCTGCATCTTCACGGTAGTTGCTAAGGGCTTTGTCAGCCCATAGCTGGAATTGTTCAAAGCTTGGTAAGTCGTCAAACTCACAGGCTATTTGTAAATCTAATTCGGTCACGAGTTTGCTTCTTGTTGGTTTGCTTGTGCTTCTTTCAGACGTTGCTTCTCTGCACGTTTTAAACGTTCTGCTTCATCGTTTCGCTCATAAGCTTCAACGATACGAGCAACAACCGGGTGGCGAACCACATCGTGTGATTGGAAGAAGTTAAAGCTAATTTCATCGACACCGTTTAATACTTCGATGGCATGACGTAGGCCTGAGCGGGCACCGCGCGGTAAATCGACTTGTGTAATATCACCCGTGATCACCGCTTTTGAATTAAAACCAATACGGGTTAAGAACATTTTCATTTGTTCTGCTGTGGTATTTTGGCTTTCATCGAGAATAATAAACGCGTCATTAAGCGTACGACCACGCATATAGGCAAGGGGCGCGACTTCAATCACATTTTTCTCAATTAGCTTTTCAACTCGTTCAAAACCCAGCATTTCAAATAATGCATCATATAAAGGGCGTAAATACGGGTCGATTTTTTGGCTTAAGTCACCCGGTAAAAAGCCTAGCTTTTCACCTGCTTCAACCGCAGGACGAGTTAACAAAATACGGCGAATTTCTTGACGCTCTAAGGCATCAACGGCTGCAGCAACCGCTAAATAAGTTTTACCTGTACCAGCAGGGCCAATACCAAAGGTAATATCGTGATGCAAAATATTTGCAACATACACGCCTTGATTATCATTGCGCGGTTTAATAACGCCACGGCGAGTTTTAATCACCATGTCTTTGCCATATACACCTGGGTTTTCATCTTGCTCTAGCGCATTTGATTCGCTAATTGCCAAATGTACGGCTTCAGGTTCAATCTCGCCAATCAGGCCGCGAATAGGTTGAGTTTCAATATAGAGGTTTTTTAGTATCTCAACAGCCGCAGCTGCAAGGTGCAGTTTACCGGTTACTCTGAAGAAATTATCACGGTGTGCAATCTCAACGCCAAGGCGGCGTTCAATTTGCTTAATGTTTTCGTCAAACGGACCACATAAAGATGAAAGGCGTTTGTTGTCGGCGGGTTCTAAATAAATCTCTAATGTTTTTAACTGATTACTCAAAATTGCTTCCTATTGATGGGTGCAGGCTGTGCCTGCACCAAGTGTCACCCTAAGGTACGAAAGTAGCAACGCCAATTTCGTTAGGGGCCGTAGCGGCCTCAGCTTCAGCAGCTTTATTTAAAATAGCTGAAGGTGCCACATCACGGCGTAAGTTCATTTCTGATTCTGTACGAATTAATTCACCACGTAAAGAGTTTGGCAATGCTTCTGTAATACGTACATCAACGAATTGACCGATCACTGAGTGAGGGCCTTCAAAGTTAACCACTCGGTTGTTCTCAGTACGGCCACGTAATTCCATTGGGTTCTTCTTAGAAGGACCTTCAACTAGGATACGCTGTTCGGTATCAAACATTTGGCGGCTGATTTGCTGCGCCATTTGCGTGATACGGTTTTGCAGAATGTATAAACGTTCTTTTTTCTCTTGCTCTGTTACGTCATCTGGTAAATCAGCAGCAGGCGTACCAGGGCGCGCACTGTAGATGAAGCTAAAGCTCATATCAAAGCCAATATCATTGATAAGGTTCATAGTTGCTTCAAAGTCCGCTTTACTTTCGCCAGGGAAACCAATGATGAAGTCTGAAGACATGCTTAGGTTAGGGCGAATTTTACGTAACTTACGAATCGTAGATTTGTACTCGAGTGCAGTGTGACCACGCTTCATAAGGTTAAGAACACGGTCTGAACCACTTTGCACTGGTAAGTGTAGGTGGTCAACAAGCTCAGGTACGTCTGCATACGCATCAATAATATCTGGCGTAAATTCTACAGGGTGCGATGTGGTGTAACGAATACGGTCAATACCGTCAATCGCAGCGACATAACGTAGTAGGTCAGAGAAGTAACAAATTTCACCGTCGTGAGTTTCACCGCGATACGCATTTACGTTTTGACCAAGTAGGTTTACTTCGCGAACACCTTGCTCTGCAAGTTGGGCAACTTCAAGTAAGACGTCATCAAGTGGGCGGCTTACTTCTTCACCACGCGTATAAGGAACTACGCAGAATGTACAGTATTTAGAACAACCTTCCATAATTGATACAAACGCAGTAGGGCCTTCCGCTTTTGGCTCAGGTAAACGATCGAACTTTTCAATCTCAGGGAATGAAACGTCAACTACCGAGCTGCTGTCGCCACTTTGCACTTGCTTAATCATTTCAGGTAAGCGGTGTAATGTTTGCGGGCCAAAGATTACATCAACAAACGGCGCACGTTGACGAATTGAGTCACCTTCTTGCGATGCAACACAGCCACCAACACCAATGATTAACTCAGGTTTGTCGTCTTTTAATAGTTTCCAACGGCCAAGCTGATGGAATACTTTCTCTTGTGCCTTTTCACGGATTGAACAGGTATTGAGTAAGATCACGTCAGCGTCTTCAGCTTCTTCAGTTAACTGATAGCCGTTAGTCGCATCTAGTAGATCAGCCATTTTCTGAGAGTCGTACTCGTTCATCTGACAACCCCAGGTTTTAATATGCAGCTTTTTACTCATTGAAATATAGCCTCGTTTTCAATTCGGTAGTGACACAAAAATGTGTTAGAAACAGGATTAAGTGGCAAGTATGCCGACTTAAAGGACGCGTATTTTAGCTGGATACCCGCACAGATCCAAGTATAGTTTTTATCTTTGTGGTGTGAAATCAAACAAGTCACTGTTTTGAAATTCATAAGCAGTAAATGCACTGACACGCAATATTGAATTACGTTACAATTTATCCCGTATTTAAATAGCCAAATGAGCGAATATTAAATGAATAAAAATAAGGTAATTGTTGTCGGTGGCGGCATGGTAGGTGCTGCTACTGCTGTAAAACTGGCCAAGCAGGGTAGGGATGTCACCGTTATTGAAAAGCACCTTATCGATGCTGATCAAATTTTAAGCTCAGATAAGGTAGATATTCGCATTTCGGCTATTAATCGTTTTTCAGAGAATTTACTTGATGAGCTTGGTGCAATGCCGTTACTAAGACAAAATCGTATCGCACCCTATCAACAATTAGAGGCCTACCAGCAACAAGGCGAGAATTTATTGTTTGATAGCCATGAGATTGGCGAAACGCATTTAGGTCATTTAATCGAAAATAATTTAATTCAAGCAAGTCTTTGGCAGCAATTCGCCAAGTACAACATCGAAGTGATAGAGCAGTTATCTGCCACCACGGATATTACTCAAACGGCTGATTCAATCACCTTACATTATGGCGATACTCAATATACCGCTGATTTAGTTGTTGCTGCAGATGGTGGACAGTCACAATTGCGAACTAAAGCTGGTTTAGGTGTAACGGGTTGGCAATATGGCCAGCATTGCATGGGCGTGTTAATCAAATTAGATGCCCCACAGCAGGTAAAAACGTGGCAACAATTTACGCCAACCGGGCCTGTGGCGTTTCTACCGATGCAGGCGCCTTATGCTAATTTAATTTGTTATCACGATGCTGCAGTTTTAAAGCAGTGGCAAAAATTGTCGAATGAGCAACTCAAAGCAAAGTTCATTGACCATTTTCCTGAACTACCGGGTGACTTTGAATTACTTGAGCATGCTGTTTTTCCACTTGCACGCCAACATGCCAATGATTACTCGCACGGACGTTTAGTTTTGGTGGGTGATTCGGCGCACACAATTAACCCGCTCGCTGGGCAAGGTGTGAACCTAGGGTTTCAAGATGTTGTAGCACTGGCAGATATTTTGGCAGATCAACCTGATGTTGGTCAGCAAGCGTTATTAAAACGCTATGAGAAAAAACGCCGCCACGCTAATTTACTAATGATGAGTATGATGGATGCATGTTATTTTGGTTTTTCAAACGAGATTAAACCACTGAGCTGGGTGCGCAGTAAGTTTTTAAAGCTTGCTAATAACACAGGCCCTGCAAAGAACTGGGTTTTAAAGTATGCGATTAGCGGGACATTAAGTTAATCGTAAAAAATTAATTGTACAAAAGATAAAGAAGCGGGGT
>NZ_JAKEVM010000174.1 GCF_022398475.1 Pseudoalteromonas shioyasakiensis
ATATAACACAATGAAATTTAAATAATTTATTTTGATATTTTTATGGCTAAACTGAGAACTGTTTTCTATATTTGCAATATGCGATGCAATATTAACTAGGAATGGCAATGGCAGAGTTAAACTTAGAGCAATTACAACTTGAGCTAACGGCATTTCATGGCATAAACGATAGCCGTGCATTAAAAGCTCAACTTGAAAAAGTGCTTCTGCCATATTTTTCGTTTAAAGAGTTTTGCTTAATAAATTTCGAAGATTCAAAAGCATCCCTCGAAATGCGTACTATTAAGTACATTGAATTTGACGAAACAATATTAAAGTCAAAGATACAACAAGCGCAGTCACAGTGGTTATTTAATGAAGATAACTCACTGTTTTATAGTAATGAGTTCGTAAATAACCTAATTTTTCATGTTGATATCTCTGAACACACAACGCAGTGCTTGGTCTTTTTCGATATAAAAGAGCAGGCTAGTTTTAATGATAAATCACAAACCGCAATCAAAATCTTATTACAGCAAGTAGCGGTTCAATTAGCTGCGCAAACAAGGCTTAACCGGCAAAAGTTTCACTCAACCTCTTTACTAACAAGACTAGGCGAGTTATCTGAGTTATTTAGAGACTTTGCCAGCGAATGGTTTTGGCGTACTAATAAAGATGAGCACTTTATTAATGTTTTAACTACCGCCAGCCACAGTAACTTATACAAACGTCATTTTTTACATAAAAATTTTGATGCCATCATCACTGAGCAGGAACAAAATCAGTTAAAAAAGTGGTCGCACTTTAAACACTTGCTGGCAGAGCATGCCGAGTTTTTAGATTTTGAATTTGAAGTTAATTCGTCGCCTCCGGCCTGGGTCTCTTTGAGTGGTAAGCCACAATTTGATTCAAGCGGGAAATTTCGCGGCTATTTAGGTATTGCTAAAGATATCACTGTCAATAAAGACCGTGAGCAAGCACTACAATTAGCAAAAGAAAAAGCAGAAGAAGCAAACCAAGCAAAGTCTCAGTTTTTAACTGTGATGTCTCATGAGATCAGAACACCTATGAACGCCATTGTAGGCATGTTGGAGTTGTTAGCCGATTCAGAACTTAATGACAAGCAAACACGTTGGCTCGATTACGCAAACTCAAGCGCTGATTTATTACTTGATTTGATCAGTGATGTGCTGGATTTTTCAAAAATTGAAAGTGGCTCGATGGAGCTTGATGTTAAAGCAACAGATATAAATGCGCTGGTTAAAAATATTACTGCACAGTTTCAAGAAACCACTCAAGGCTCTAATGTATTATTTACCACAGAGATAAGCGATGGCTTACCCAACAAAATTAATATTGATGGGGTTCGGGTCGGGCAAATTCTGTTTAATATTTTAGATAATGCCTTCAAGTTTACCAAAGTAGGCACAGTCAATTTCAGAGCAGATTTTAATGATACCCATTTGTTATTTGAGATAGCAGATACTGGGCAGGGGATCTCTCAATCTCAAATAGCCAGCATTTACGATGCCTTTAAACAGCATGACTATGGTGTTAATCGACAAGTAGAAGGGATTGGCCTTGGGCTTAGCATTACCAAAAGCCTTGTTGATTTAATGAAAGGCGAGATTAGAGTAGCTAGTGCAATTAATATTGGTACTAAATTTAATATTTACATACCATACTCTATCGTCGCCGATGATCAGCAATCAATAGAGCATGAACAAACTCTTGAGCCCATGGCTATTCTTGTTACTGAAGATAACAAAACCAACCAAGTGCTAATCAAAACCTTTTTAGAAAAGCTCAATCACCATGTCACCCTTGCAGATAATGGCCAACAAGCAATCGATAAAGTACAACAGCAAAACTTCGATTTGGTTTTAATGGATATGATGATGCCAGTGATGGATGGTATTACAGCAACTAAATACATGCGTGAAGAATTAAAAATGACTTTACCCATTGTCGCCTTAACAGCCAATGCATCTCATCAAGATAAAGCCACTTGCTTAGAAGCAGGAATGAACAAAGTGCTGACAAAACCCATTCGCTTTCATGATCTAAACCGCGCACTGCGTATTTTGTTTAGCCAATAAAAAAGCCCCAAATGGGGCTTTTAAAATGAAACTCGACTTTACAACACCATTGCCGCAACCCAGCCAGCAACAAGTAGCGGAATATTAAAATGGATGAAAGTAGGTACTACTGAATCCCAAATATGGTCGTGTTGACCATCTGCATTTAGGCCAGATGTTGGGCCAAGTGTTGAGTCGGAGGCAGGGGAACCTGCATCACCTAGCGCTCCAGCAGTACCAACCAGTGCTGCAGTAGCCATAACAGAAAAGTTTAATTCCATACAAAGTGGTACAAACAGGGTGGCTATAATTGGCACTGTCGAAAACGAGCTACCAATGCCCATGGTGATTAATAGCCCAACGAGTAAAATTAATGCTGCGGCAAGTGGCTTGTTACCTTCAATCATTCCTGCAGCAGAGCTAACTAATGAAGCTACATCACCCGTTGCTTTCATCACCGAAGCAAAGCCTTGCGCCGAAATCATAATAAAGCCAATCATCGCCATCATAGCAATGCCTTTGCTAAATACATCGCCGTTTTGCTCAAGCTTTACAACACCAAATAAGGTAAATATAGCTACCCCAACAAGACCACCTAGGATCATAGAGCCGCTAATATTTTGTGCCACTAATGAACAAAGTACGGCGGTAATTCCCACTGCTAACACCTTTTTAGGCTGCTCAATGACAACCTCTTGCTGTTGCTCTGTTAGGCTGTGAGACTCGTAACTACGGCGTTTTCGATAAGATATAAACACCGCAACCAATAAACCAAATAACATCCCAATGGCTGGAATGATCATTGCCATCGGCACTTGAGTATTAACAATCTCTAGGCCATTTTCAGTGAGGTTCTTGTGTAGTATCGAGTATAAGTAAATGCCACCAAAACCATAAGGTAGCACCATGTAAGAGGTGGCTAAGCCGAAGGTTAAGATACACGCAATTGCTCGTCTATCAAGGCGTAACTTGTTAAACACCACAAGTAGAGGCGGAATTAGAATTGGGATAAAAGCTATATGTACGGGTATCAAATTTTGCGACGAGATCGCACACAGCAAAATAATACTCAATATAAGATAACTAAGCGTCGTTTCGCCTTTGTGGCTATTCTCGTTTACTTGCTTTAGTAACTTAGACGCTAAAATACGGGTTAAACCCGACTTAGAAATAGCCACCGCAAATGCACCTAACATCGCATAGCTAAGTGCTATTTCAGCGCCGCCCGATAAGCCATCATTAAATGCATTAACGGTTTGTGATAAACCAAGTCCTGCGGTCAAACCCGCAATAATTGCGCTTACCGTCATCGCCACAATGACATTAATTCGACAAAGTGTCAGGATCAGCATCAACATAACGCCGACAATTACTGCATTCATATTGTTCTCTATTTGGCTGTTTTGAGACAGTTTAACAGAACTCGTACTCGGTTTTTGCGATTTAGGTTATATGATTGCTGTTGGTAACGTACTTCGATGATTATTTGCTCAAACTCACTTAAATATGCCTCTGTTCTAGGCTTTTGCTGTTTAATTAAAGCAATATTTTGTAGTGGCGTGTTGGTATCAACTGGCTCAATGCCTTGCTTTTTTGCCCACAGGTAAAACTTAGTGATATCATCAACAAGCGGCTCTCTACTTCGAATAGGACGTTTGTTATATAAGAAATAGCTAGTAAAGATCAGTAATAATGTACCTAACACAATTAAAGGCGTTAGCCATGCTGACTTATTACCAAACAGTGAATCAAATAAATTTTGTTGTGATTCTTGGTCAAACGTAAGCACCCAGTTAGTCCATTTATAGTCGAGCTCTTCAAGATGAATTCTAAGCCAGTTTATTGCTTTAAAATGACTCCAGCGCTTTAGACCAAAGTTAAGATTGTCGTTAAAGCTTTCGTTTAAATCACCCAGTTGTGATAACGAACCGTTTAAACGCTCAGGAGCAACAACAGCGGTAGCATCAAATATGTGCCACTTTTCATCAAAGAACACTTCGACCCAAGCATGTGCATCGTATTGATAAATGTTAAGCGTAGCAGCTTTAGTTTGTTCTCCGCCTAAATAACCAGATACAACACGGGCGGGGTAACCGGCGACACGAAACATAAATGCAGCGGTGCTGGCATAGTGACCACAAAAGCCACGTTTGGTATCAAACACGAACTGGTCTAGCGTATTATCACCATACATTGGTGTAGGCGTTAATGTATAAGCAAACTGTTTCTGATTAAAGTAATCAAGAAGCGCGTTAAAGTAAGCTTGCGCATTTTCATGCTCAGCAGCCAGCTCGTTTGCCAGTGCCGTTGTTTGCGGATTGGTTGTTTTCGGTAAGCGGGTATATAAGCGTTTTTCAAAGTTATTTAGGCTCAGCGAGGCTTGGCTACTAGTTACCGCGTATTTAATGTTTTTGTTTAAGTTACCTTTACGTTTTAACAAGCCATTGTAGGTTGAGTGCACATCAGAATTAGCACTTTGCGCAAAGCCAAGCCCAAACAACCAGTTTGATGATGAGGGCTCTGCAATAACGTGATAATTAACGCTATTACTTTGAGTAATTGTACGGCGAATTGGGTTAAATTGTTGAGACTTCAAAATGTCCGATATTAGCCAATCGCTACCATTAAACTCATCATGAATAAGGCTGCGCCAGTAATAGGGGGCTTGTAGGTCTTGCCCTGGCTGTTGCTCTACCCGAAAAACCAAGTCATCAGATTCCGCTAATTTCGCAATAGAAAAGGGGTTAACTTGCTCTGATAAACCCGTTTTAGCAAGCTTTGGCCCCGGTAGCTGCCAAAACGCTGGAATTTTAGGTAAAAATAAAATCAAAAACGCCGCTATGGGTAAGGCTAGTAGTATGGTTTTAAAACTTTGTTTGTTAGCGGACTTAAAGCTTTGCGGGCTACTTAAATAGCCAAGTACCGCGAAGTTAACAATATAAAGTACACTGACTACCAAGGTTTCAAATAACCCTTGATGAAACAAATACACCGTTGAAAGGTTAAAAAACACCAGTAAACACACATTTTGATACTGTTTAACAGTTTTCGCTTGTAGCAATTTAAAACTGCTAGCAAGTAGCATCATGGATACAAATAACTTGACCGTATCGCTCACACCAACCAGAACAAATAAGGCAACTAAGCAAACCGCAGCCAAAATATTCGCCACCAATCCATTTAGTTTTTTATAAAACTTACTTAAAAAAAAGTTTAAAAAGCTTAGGCCCGCCAATATGGCTAAGAATGGAGTAAGTACTTCAGTAAACAAAAAGCCACTGGTAACAATAAACAGCAGTGATAAAACGGTATTTATAAGCGGTGTATTCATAATTAAAACTCCGCTAATGCTTGCAAGCAGGCTTTTTGATGGTTGACCCCTTGGCCTTTCGCTATGGGTTTATTGGGTAAGGTTAACGAAAACGCCATTTGTTGGTCGGTTAATTGGTTCACCAAAAAACATAACTGGCTTAATCTATGCTCATTATTGCCACTCAACATATTGAAATTAAGCGCTAACTCCTGTGATGCGTCACTGGTAAATTCTTTCGTTAATAGTTGCTGAGTTTTAGCGTAGTGTTTCCACGATACCTTATTAAGCGCTGTTCCTTGCACAAAAGGGGTAAGCTGATAAAAGTCATCATTACCGGCTTTAACTTGTGCGTTATCGCCATCGTGTTCGTCATTGTCATGGAGCTGAGTATCAAGCTTTTCAGCGGCGATAGGTTGTGGGTAAACATAAACCGTTTCGGTTGGCTCTATATAACTCCACACAGACACCAAACCAAATGGAAAGTGGCTAATGATTTTTATTCTATCAAAGCCATATGCACCACGTTCACTGCATTTTAGCGCTATTTCAACGGTCTTTTTCTCTTTACTTTGCAGTGACACAGTTTCAGATTCAAAGTTGTCATTAATCAGTTTTATAAGTTCACAGTATGATTGTGCTTGAATTTGAAAACGCGCAATAGGGGCTTTTGGCGCATAACTTTCGTTTACTGACAGGTATTTAACCGACAAACCTCTCACATTTTTATAGCCGGTGAGTATCGCAAACACCAAAACAACCACCATTAAATACGCCATGGCTAAAATCAGGTTGTTTTGATAGTTAATGCCCATTACAAAGTTTAGTAAGGCAATTAGTAAAAACTGCCCACCAAGTTTTGAGGGTAATACATAAATCGTTTTATGTTGAAGCTCAATTTCGTTGGTATTATGCTTGTTTTTTAATAACTTATTAAAAACAGACTGACGAAATTGATCAATAAAAGCAGGGCGCTTAAACATGTTTTATAAGCTTACAGGCACATGTTTAAGTGCATAGCCGCTGTCACCAGCGTTTAATCCAAGCCTGTGATCAGTCACACTAGGAAAAACAGCTTGTACATCTTCAGGCATTACAAAATCACGACCTTCAATATACGCCCATGACTTTGCAGCTCGGGCAAGCGCAATGCTGGCTCTTGGTGATAATGGGTTTACAAAATGGTTATCTTGGCGAGTAAACGCAACTAGCTCAAGGATATAATCAACCACCGAGTTGCTTATAGTTACTTTATTAATTTCTTTTTGAATAACAGCAAGTTGCTCAGGATTAATGCGCACAGGTAAGTCGTCATAATTTCGATTGTTTAAGCCTAAAATGAGGTTTTTCTCAGCGTGTTTATCAGGAAAACCTAAACTAATACGCATGAAAAAGCGGTCTAATTGTGACTCTGGTAACGGGTAAGTGCCAGATTGATGCACAGGATTTTGCGTAGCAATCACAAAAAATGGCGATGGTAGGGCGTGTTTAACCGAATCTACCGTCACTTGTTTTTCTTCCATAGCTTCTAATAGCGCACTTTGTGTTTTAGGGCCGGCACGATTAATTTCATCACCTAAAACAACTTGGCTAAATACTGGGCCTTGATGAAATGAAAAACTATGTTCTTTAGCATCAAAAATGTTTGTACCAAGAATGTCAGAAGGTAATAAATCGCTAGTGAATTGAATGCGTTGATATGACAAGCCAAGAACTGCGGCAAGTGCATGAGATAAAGTGGTTTTTCCCATGCCTGGTAAATCTTCAATTAACAGGTGGCCTTCACTAAATAAACACGTAAGGGCGAGTTTGATTTGTTGTTGTTTACCAAAAATAACCGTTGATAAGTCATCTATAATGAGTTGGATTGTCGAATTCATAAACTACTTAGTTTGTTATGGTTTCCATCAATTCTAGACGTTTCATAACAGAGTCGACTTTTTTTGCGTTGAATGGTTTAGCGATAAAACCTTTAGCACCTAATTCCCAGGTGTTTTGCACATTCTCAAGACTATTATGGCCAGAGCACATAACAACATGAGTATGAGGATGGCGGTCATTTAAGTATTCAAGAATATCCGTACCGTCAGTATTAGGTAGTTCAATATCAAGAAAGATAACGTTAGGCGACTTTTCTTCAATAACGGTTTTAGCTGATTCAAAATCTCGACTTTCTAAAATATCGTCAAAACCAAGACCAGTTAAAATTTGATTTAGATAGTCGCGGATATCTTGCATATCATCGATTATCAAAATAGGTTCTAACGGCTTCACAAATTCCATATCGTTTACATCTTATCGTTACATCTCAAGTTGATAGTTTTAATATAAGTCATGAGATAACTAAGCTCAAGAAACAAGCACTAATAAAATGAATAATATGATAAAACACTACCAAAATGTCCGATACCGTCTAGTATTGGACTTAACATACACGAAGAGTGGTCATAGC
>NZ_JAKEVM010000175.1 GCF_022398475.1 Pseudoalteromonas shioyasakiensis
TTTATATATTTTCAGGTTTTTTTCGTAATTTGTTCTGTTTGGAAGAGGTCTTGTAGGAGGTACTTTAGTGCCGAATCAAAAATAAATAAGAGCCTTCAGCCTTCAGCCTTCAGCCTTCAGCCTTCAGCCTTCAGCCTTCAGCTCTTAGACGCGCGAAACAAGTTTCACGCCTACGAATGAAACATAGGCGCTAGGTGCTGGGGTCTGGGCGCTGGGTGCTAGGCTCTAGGACGCTATATGAAATAGCTGGTTTCTAGTCGTTAGACGTCAGATATTAGATGTCAGGCGTGCTGCGGGTTTATGTAGGTCGGGTTCTCTTCTCTGCAATGACAACCCTTTAGGAGTTATTGTAGGAGGTACTTTAGTGCCGAATCGAACATAAAAAGAGCTTTCAGTCTTCAGCGGTGAGACGCGCGAAACAAGTTTCACGCCTACGAATGAAACATAGGTGCTGGGGTCTGGGGTCTGGGCTCTAGGCGCTAGGACGCTATATGAAATAGCTGGTTTCTAGTCGTTAGACGTCAGATATTAGATGTCAGGCGTGCTGCGGGGTTGGTTAGTTCGAATGTTTTCTCTGCAATGACAACCCTTTAAGAGTTATTGTAGGAGGTACTTTAGTGCCGAATCGAACATAAAAAGAGCTTTCAGCTTTCAGTCTTCAGCGGTCAGACGCGCGAAACAAGTTTCACGCCTACGAATGAAACATAGGCGCTAGGATCTGGGTTCTAGGCGCTAGGACGCGATGTAAAATCGCTGCTACAGACTCGAATCTCGCACCACGCATCTCGCATCTCGCACCTCGCATCTCGCACCTTTCCCCTTTACTCTTTCCCCTCGTAACTTGAAACTTTCCTTTTTTAATAGCGTTATTAGGGGCTGATCTGTATAATCCGCGGCCTATTATTTACCCTATTGCTTGTTTATTTTCGCAGTTGCTGCGCCCATAACCCTGTCAGTATTTTTCTAGGAACAATTCGTTGATTTCAACCGCAAATATCACCATGCAATTTGGTGCAGAGCCTCTGTTTGAGAACATTTCAGCTAAGTTTGGTAACGGTAACCGCTATGGTTTAATTGGTGCGAATGGCTGCGGCAAATCGACCTTTATGAAAATTCTAAGTGGTGCGCTTGTGCCAACGTCTGGCAATGTGTCGATTGCACCGGGTTTAAAGCTAGGCACGCTAAGCCAAGATCAGTTTGCATTTGAGCAATACACTGTGGTTGATGCGGTGATCATGGGTGATGCAGAACTATGGAAAGTTAAACAAGAGCGCGACCGTATCTACTCACTGCCAGAAATGAGTGAAGAAGACGGCATGAAAGTCGCTGAGCTTGAAAGCATTTTTGCCGAAATGGATGGCTACACAGCAGAAAGCCGTGCGGAAGAAATTTTGATCCAAGCGGGTATTGAGCAAGAGTTTCATTATGGCTTAATGGCAAACGTTGCGCCGGGCTGGAAACTTCGTGTGCTCTTAGCACAAGCGCTATTTGCAAACCCTGATATTTTACTACTTGATGAGCCAACCAATAACCTTGATATTCACACCATCACTTGGCTAGCTAACGAGCTTAACCAGCGTAAATGTACGATGATTATCATCTCGCACGACCGTCACTTCTTAAACTCGGTATGTACACACATGGCCGATATCGATTACGGTGAGCTACGAATTTACCCAGGTAACTACGAAAAGTGGATCGAAGCTTCAAGCTTGCAACGCGAACAACTGCTTGCTGAAAACGCAAAGAAGAGCGCCGAAATTGACGAGCTACAAGAGTTCGTAAACCGCTTTGGTGCTAACGCATCAAAAGCAAAACTTGCGAGCTCTCGTGCTAAGCGCATGGATAAAATTAAGCTTGATGAAGTAAAAGCATCAAGCCGTATTAGCCCATCACTTCGTTTTGACGAAGGCAAAAAGATGTATCGCCAAGCATTAGAGCTTACTAAGCTAGGTCATGGCTTTGATGGCGAAACTCTGTTCAGCGGTGGTGAGTTATTACTTGAAGCCGGCGCTAAGCTTGCAGTTATTGGTGAAAACGGTGTTGGTAAAACCACCCTACTACGTTGCCTAGTGAATGAATTACAAAGTAACGAAGGTGTGGTTAAGTGGTCTGAAAATGCCAGCATTGGTTATTGCCCGCAAGATAGCAGTAAAGACTTTGATAACGACTTAACTTTATTTGATTGGATGTCGCAGTGGCGCACCGCTAAGCACAACGATTTAATGGTTCGTGCTATGTTAGGCCGTTTATTATTTACCGCAGACGACGCTAACAAAAAAGCCCGTAATTGCTCGGGTGGTGAAAAGAACCGCCTATTGTTTGGTAAGTTAATGATGCAAGACATCAACGTGCTAATTATGGACGAGCCAACCAACCACATGGATATGGAAGCCATTGAAGCACTCAATAATGCATTAAAAGATTACCAAGGCACGCTGATTTTTGTAAGCCACGACCGTGAGTTTGTATCGTCTTTAGCGACTCGTATCATCGATATTAAAGATCAACAGCTTATCGATTTTCAGGGCACGTTTGACGAATATATGGACCATGTTGCGCAACAAGCGCAATAAGCCCTTCCAAGAAAAGGTGAGCAAGTTAGCTCACCTTTTTTGTTTACGTTCAGTTACATATTCACTTTACTGAATTACCCGTTTTAGGTAACTTAAATTTCTTTGACTTCAATAGAACAATAAATTTAAGGGACCTAAATGAAAAAACTTCTCAGCGTATCGGCACTGACTCTGGCTCTAACAGCCTGTGGTGGCGGTTCATCAACAGATAAAACGCCAAATGTAAAAGTAGAGCAAAATACTGCACCGACGCTTTCTGGCTCACTCACTCTCTCAGCCAAAGCGCTTGAATCAACTAATTTAGTTGTTGATTTAAAAGATGAGCAAAACGACAGTGTGACAACAACGATTATTGATAAACCAGAGTGGCTGACTGTAACCACCAGCAGTAATCAAGTAACTTTTAGTGCAGAACCAAGCTTATTCGAAGTAGCTAACCATGCTTTTACTGTGGAAGTGTCTGACGGTAAAGCGAGTAATCAATATACTCTAACCGTTAATGTCGCCGAGAATCGTGCAGCATGGCAACCTATTGAGCTTAGCAATAGCGAAGTGATGGGTAATTGGCAATCAAGCGATGGTAGCGTAGAGCTGGTATTTGCTACTGAAGATGCCGGGGTAATTGCTCAAAATGGTGAGCTAAGCCGTTTTGATTGGTCGAACCCTGATGTGATTGCATTAAATACCCAAGCGATTGATTGCTTGCAAGAATGTAATCAACAAGCCCTTCTTGAAATGGAAGTGTTGGCTAAGCGCGATGATGCTATTCGTGTTGAGCTTTTTAATGTTTCAACCGATAAAGGCGAGGTAGTTACCCTTTATAAATCAAATACAGAGTTTAGTTCTGCGTACTACGCTGATGTAGAACAAAGCTCATTCCACTCTGTTAATTATTTAAGTGCAGCAGGTGAAGAAAGTTACTTTGAAGTACCTTTAGCAAGCTTTATTCCGACGGCTTCAGGAAGTACTACGTCATTCCCTCATGCTGAATTTTCGGCGACATTAGATGGCAAAACATTAAAAATTGAGAGTGATACATTAGTTGTAACTCAAAACACAAAGCAATTTAGTAACCTTGGTCATGAGGTAGATGTCGCATTTGATCTTGATCTTGTTGATGCAGAAGTCATTGCCCAATTTGATGACTTTTTAGTGCTAAAACTACGTCATGCTCTAACTTATCAAGATGAAAGTGCTCAGAATTATATTAATGAGTCAGCCGAACTTGCTGAAGCATTGCAAGTAAAAACAACGATTAGCACACTGCGCAAACTTACCCCTATTGCGGTTCCTGAGCTTACAGTAGGCAAATCATATACAGGCCGTTTGAATAACAAAAATTCAGATACAGGTGAAGGCCTAACGTTTCGCTATTTACCAACATATTTCACCATCACTGCTGCCGATACTGCGACGGTAACATTTAATACGCCTGAAAATACTGACTCGTTTAAGTGGCATTACGACTTAGACAATAATGGCGAAACCGTTAAAGTAACAGGCAATGGCCTTGATACTAGCTTACAATTTTTCACTCAGCCTGATGGCAAAATGATCATGGCGCGCGAAAGAAATAAAGACGAACGCCAAGCTCGCTTAGGATATGAATTTATGGAAGTAATTGATGATTCAACCATCACACTTGATGACTATAAGCAGCTATTTAGTTACTTACGTCAAGGCTATACCAGCGGCAACCAGAAGATATACTGGTATATAAATGATGATGGTAAAGGCAGCTTCTATTATGCTGACCAATATGGCCTAGAAAACAGAGCTAACTTTACGCCAAGTAGTTATTGGCAATTAGAAGCTGATAACAGCATTAGCTTTGCAATGATGTCACAGTGCCCAGGTGCAGTTGATTATGCTAGCTGTAAAAATGAAGTGTTAGCAAATCAAGAAGTTGCCTATTCATCATTACTCAATTTTAAAATTCTTGCTAAAGAAGGTGATAAGTACCTTTTTGATCGTCTGTTTTGGCAAAGCACGTATGCTTATAGTGAAAGAGAGTTAAAAGAGAGTATTTTTCAAAATAGTTATTGGTTTGGGGTTGAGAAGTAAAAGAGCTTTCAGCCTTCAGATCAGACGCGCGAAACAAGTTTCACGCCGACATGTAGCAGCGGGTTTATCCCGCGTCCTTGGCGCTAGGCTTTAGGTTCTAGGCGCAAGGACGCGATGTAAAATCGCAGGCTTTTAGTCGATAGAGGTCAGATGTTAGATGTCAGCAGATCTGTGGGGTTATTTAGGTCGAGTGTCCTTCTCAGCATTCGACCTTTTCACTTTCCAGGTAAGTTGGGTCGAGCGGAGCGACACCCAACATATAGAATCGGTCAGCTGTCAGCCTTCAGCGATCAGACGCGCGAAACAAGTTTCACGCCTACGTGTAGCAGCGGGTTTATCCCGCGTCATCAGCGAGGTTCTGGGTTCTAGGACGCGATGTAAAATCGCTGCCACCTCGCATCTCTTACCTCGTAACTTTACTCTTTCCCCTCGTAACTAGTAACTAATAAAAAAGGCCACACAGTTAAACTGTGTGGCCTTTGTACTTAACGGAATTTTAAGTTAAATGTCGAAGCGATCGGCGTTCATTACTTTGACCCATGCGTCGACAAAGTCTTTTACAAAACGTTCATTGTTGTCGTCTTGCGCGTAAAACTCTGCGTATGAGCGTAGGATTGAGTTTGAACCAAACACTAAATCAACGCGTGTTGCTGTCCATTTAGTTACACCTGTGCTGCGATCAATGATGTCGTAATAGCCTTTACCTAGTGGCTTCCACGTATTAGCCATATCGGTTAGGTTAACGAAAAAGTCAGTACTGAGTGTGCCTACGTTATCTGTAAATACACCGTGTAAAGTACCGTTATGATTAGTACCAAGAACACGCATGCCACCAACAAGAGCGGTCATTTCTGGTGCTGTTAAGCCCATTAATTGCGTACGCTCTAACATTAGCTCTTCTGCTGAATCCGCATAGTCTTTTTTGAGCCAGTTACGGAATCCATCGTGAATTGGCTCAAGCACGTCGAACGAGTCTGCATCTGTCATCTCGTCTGTAGCATCACCACGGCCAGGCGCAAATGGCACGGTTATATCAACACCCGCCGCTTTTGCTGCTTGCTCAACCGCAGCTGAGCCACCCAGAACAATTAAATCAGCGAGGCTTACTGGTTTACTTAAACCCGCTTGTACTGACTCGAGTGCGCTTAATACTTTAGCTAAACGCTCTGGTTCATTACCTTGCCAATCTTTTTGTGGTGCTAGGCGAATACGCGCACCATTTGCACCACCGCGATGGTCTGAACCACGGTAAGTACGCGCGCTATCCCATGCTGTTGCGATTAAATCTGCTTGGCTTACACCACAGTTAAGTAGCTTGGTTTTAAGCTCGCTAATTTCGCTGTCTGATAAGGTGTAATCAACCGCTGGGATCGGATCTTGCCAGATCAGATCTTCGCTTGGTACATCGGCACCTAAATAACGTGATTTAGGACCTAGGTCACGGTGCGTTAGTTTGAACCATGCACGTGCAAACACATCACTAAAGTATTCAAAATCATCGTTAAAACGCTCGATAATCTTACGATAGGTTGGGTCCATCTTCATCGCCATATCGGCGTCGGTCATAATAGGATTTAAACGAATTGATGGATCTTCTACATCAACTGGTTTGTCTTCTTCTTTAATATCGATTGGCTCCCACTGCCACGCACCTGCCGGGCTCTTCTTAAGTTCCCACTCGTAGTTAAGCAGTAAGTAGCAATAGCCGTTATCCCACTTAGTTGGGTGAGTTGTCCATGCGCCTTCGATGCCCGACGTCATGGTATCGCGACCAATACCACGTGAATTGTGGTTGTTCCAGCCAAGGCCTTGCTCAAATACATCAGCTGCTTCTGGCTCTGGGCCTACGTTTTCTTCACTACCATTACCATGAGTTTTACCCACAGTGTGGCCACCGACTGTAAGCGCTGCAGTTTCTTCGTCATCCATTGCCATACGAGCAAATGTTTCGCGAACTTGTTCTGCCGTTTTAAGCGGGTCTGGGTTACCATTCACCCCTTCTGGGTTTACATAAATTAAGCCCATTTGTACCGCTGCCAATGGGTTTTCCATGGTGTCTGGTTTAGCTACATTTGAATAGCGCTCATCACTAGGTGCTAACCATTCTTTTTCAGCGCCCCAGTAAACGTCTTTTTCTGGGTGCCAAATATCTTCGCGGCCACCGGCAAAGCCAAAGGTTTTTAAACCCATTGATTCATATGCCATATTACCGGCTAAGATCATTAAATCTGCCCAAGAAAGCTTGTTACCGTATTTCTTTTTGATTGGCCAAAGTAAGCGACGTGCTTTGTCTAAGTTAGCGTTATCTGGCCACGAATTTAATGGCGCAAAACGTTGGTTACCTGTACCACCGCCACCACGGCCATCTTCTAAACGGTATGAACCCGCTGAGTGCCATGCCATACGGATCATTAAACCACCGTAATGGCCCCAGTCAGCCGGCCACCATTCTTGGCTTTCGGTCATTAGATTTTTTAAATCGGTTTTAACGGCTTCAAGGTCAAGAGATTTGAAAGCTTCTGCGTAATTAAAGTCTTTGCCGTAAGGATTCGTTTTGCTGTCGTGTTGATGAAGAATGTCGAAATTGAGCGCGTTTGGCCACCAGTCAGTATTTGATTGAGCAGTGACAGTGTTACTACCATGCATTACCGGGCATTGGCCCGTTTTTCCATTACTCATTATATGCTCCTCATAAGCTAAAAATATGACGAAACGCTAAAAAGTCGCTTTTATCCCTTTCGTCATAAAGAGAGATTTTCTAATAGTTATGAATAACTAATAGCAAATAAGTTCCTGTTGTTTAAAACTATAGGAGTTGAATATAAATAAAGCTAGATCTAGATCATGGTTTTAAATCGATTGCACCGATAGAAAAATCAGATTTGATTCATTTTGTAAAACCGTCCATTTTATAAGGGTATTTTTTAACAGCGAGTAGCCCTTATGAAAACTATTAATCCTGACGTTGCTAGACAACTAAGCATTAACTTTTTTATCGCCAATTTACCTATTTTAATGTTAACGGGGCTGGTAGTTGCTTCGCTTGTGGGGCTAACCTTTAGAAGTTCGGTGTTGTTTTGGCTGGCACTGTTAATCACACCTTTAAGCATAAATTATTTATATTCTAAAAAACGTATCAAACAGTTTTGCAA
>NZ_JAKEVM010000176.1 GCF_022398475.1 Pseudoalteromonas shioyasakiensis
TAAATGTTTGGGTTATTTATAAATTAGTACTTTGCATAAAAAAACCCTGCTACAGCAGGGTTTTAAGAGCTTATACTAATTATTTTAGCTTAGAATTTTTGTTCTAAACGAAGGTACATTGAACGACCTGTTTGATCGTATAATGACCAGCTTGAATCACGGTAATCACGGAAGCCGTCATACCAAGAAGGTGCTTTCTTATCAAATACGTTGTTAACACCTACAGAAATTTTAGTATTTGTTGGTGCAGTGTATGTGAACTGAGCATTATGCTTGAAGTATGAAGGAACGTCAGCAAGGTAATCAACACCCCACTCTTCGTTACCTGACTCTTGAGCGCCTACGTAGAACATAGTCCAAGAAGCACTGTAATCTTCATAAGAATAGCTAACACCTAAATCAGCTTTCCAATCTGGGTAATCTTGAAGACCAGCATAATCAAACGGTTCTGCATCTTTGTCTGCTTTCTCTTCAAATTCCATAACTTTTGAAACGTTTAGCATTACGCCAAAGTCACCGAAGCTAGTTTCATGCTTGTAGCGAGTTGAGAAATCGAAACCAGACGTTTGTAGTGATGCTTTATTGATATATCCTGTGTAGATGTAATCAATTTGGCCAGTACCATTAGCACGGTCGATAGCATCTGGTGTAGAACCTAAACCACCTTCTTCCTGTTCAATACGTAGAAGTTCAGTTGTGCTTACGTCATCGATACGGTTTTCGTAGCTGATATCGTAGTAAGTTAATTCTACTGCTAAGCCATCAACGATATCCCATACGAAACCAAGCGTCGTAGAGTCACCCGTTTCTTCAGTAAGGTTTGCATTACCACCGAACCATGTCGCTACTTGCTCACCAGCGTCAGAACAATAACCTTCTAATGATTGGCCAGGGTTAGCATCACACCATGCTGTATCACGAACAGTTGGGAAGCTTAATGCATAAGACTGGAACATTTCGCCCATGTTAGGAGCACGGAAAGACTCACCCCAAGAACCACGGATTAATAATGTGTCAGTTGGGCGCCAAGTAACACCTACTTTTGGAACAACTTTATCAAATGTAGTGCTCTTTTCACCAAGGTTAGTCATACCTGACTGTTCGTATTTCTCATAACGACCAGCAACAGTTACATCAATTTCGTAAGGTAAGCTTGCTTGAATTTCCATGTATGCAGCAGTACGGTCACGAGTTGCATATACGTCATCGCCGCCTGAACCGCCTGAGATGAAACCATTTGCAGACTCAGGATCAGATACTTGAGTGAAATCAATTTCTTCAAATTCTGCACCAACAACACCAGCAATAACGAAATCACCGTTATCAACGAATGTAGTAGACACTAAACCATCAATTTGTTGGCTTTCGTAACGACCTTCATAAGTACCTGTATGCGCTGCATATTGGTATAAGTCTGTAAGTTGAGTATTCCACTCTTCGTAGCTCATGCCAGTAGTGTTAAGAATATCATATTCACCAGAGTCAATTGCGCTTTGTAACATTACGTCATTAACTAGGTTGCTACCAAAAACATTTGTTTTAGAGATGCTGTTTTGGTAGTTGATTTCCCAATCAAAACCATTACCGATATCAGTGAAGCCTTCAAGACCTAATACGATGTCTGTAGTTACAACTTCTGTTTTTGTGTCACGGTTACCAATAGGCACTGAACGCATGTAAAGACGGATATCTTCATCTTCAGGGTTATATTGGTTGTCAGCATCCATCCAAACTGCACCTGTAGATACCGGCGTACCTGCGTAACGTGAGTTTGTTTCGTTGAAACTTGCCATAGCACGACCAACAAGGCGAATGTTGTCAGTCAATTCATAGTTAAAGTTAGTTAAGAATGAGTTGTTTTCTACGTCTGGATAGAATTTTGTAACGTTACCGTAGTTATATAAACAACCACCAACGCCGTTCTCATCCATAGCATTTACTACGTCAGCTGTTTGGTCACAAAGCTCAGGGTTAGAGATATAGCTACCCGCACCACCGATTCTGTAGTTTGGAACGTGGCTATAACCGCTGTACGCACCGTACGTAGGATCATCCATCGCCCAAATTTCTTTATCGAAGATTGCATTGTCACGTGAGTTTTCATACGTGAAGATGATGTTACCTTTTTCAGATGTGTAACCTGAAGTAATTGAGAAAGTTTTGCTTTCGCCACCTTCAACTTTAGGTACTTCGTAATCGTATTTAACGCTTACGCCATCAAAGTCTTTCTTAGTAATGATGTTGATTACACCAGCAACAGCAGATGAACCATAAACAGCTGATGCACCATCGCGAAGGATTTCAACACGCTCAACAACAGCCATTGGAATGATTGATGTATCAGCCGATGAACCAGAAGATGAACTTGTACCAGGCATACGACGACCGTCTAATAATACAAGTGTCGCGTCAGAGCCAAGGCCACGTAAGTTAATGTTAGAAGAAGCTGCACCACCAGCACCATAACCAGATACACCTTTCCAAGAACCGAAAGAGTTAGAAGCAAGGTTATTTAAAACGTCAGCAACTGTAGGCTCACCTGAAAGGCTGATTTCTGCCGCTGATAAAACAGTAACTGGAGAGCTATTCTCTAGATCTACCTGCTTGATACGTGAACCAGTAACCTGGATACGTTCAACTTTTTCTGCGTTTTCTTCATCTGCAGCAAATGTGCTTGCAGAAAATGCAGCTGTAGAAGCTGCGCCAAAAGCGACCGCTAAGCGAACAGCTTTTGAAACTTTATTATTTAACATTTGATTCTCCCTGGACCATGTTATTCATGGAATATTTATAGTTATTCAAAAAAAATGCATATTAGGCAGTAATTTTGAGCTTTGATAATAATACTCGCCACTCTTAAAGGTCAACACTTCGCTAACTCAAAAGTTCAATTTTTAACAATAAATAAAACACTAACCAAAATAATAAAACATAATTAACACCTTCAAACCCCTTTAAATACAATAGACACAGCAACATTTACAACAGGTTACAAAGGTCAAAAAGAATTTAACTTTTTAGTATTAATATGGGTACTAAAGCAAAGCTCACCAATAGTTGCAATTTGCGCAACAAAATTCAGTACTGTTAAATGGCATTTTTTATCTTTAAAAATAAAAAAATAAAATTTTAAGACCTTACAGTTAAGATGAATCCACAACAATCATGGTCAAAATGGTTAACACGTAGAAGAAATGGACTTAATGATGCAAAAGTTAATAGAATGAACATTCTATTAACTAGCAACAACTAAGGGAAAGTTTAGAAAAACATTTAAACCCCTTATATTTTCTTAAGATAAACAAGTAAAGACAGAACAAATTCGGTACATATAAACTTGAAAAAATTGTAACAATCACTGATAGTAAGATTGTTAAAACAACAAGGAAAAATCATGTTTAAACAATTATTACTAATTGCATTTACTTTTTGCTCACTTTCATCGTATGCAAAAATAAATGAACTACCGGAAGAATTTTCAGACTTTAGCCTTAATCGAGATATTAAAATTTCGTATGAGGACCTTGATAACTTACTTGAAATGACAGTAATTGACATGGGAAAATCGGACCGAAGTTCTCGTAAATCTCAATCCTCCATTGGCACGCGCATGAAATCACACAAAAACAACGACACTGCGCTTGAGGCCAATCGCTTTTTCTTCGAAGGTGTTTCTAAATCAGAGATAAAGGATGGCTTTCACAAAATTAGAGTTAGCTTGGAGAAGGTACCTAGCGAAGTGTCGCTGAATGATTTAAGCCTAGACGAGCAGTTAGCTTACTGGCTTAACCTATATAACACAGCCATGGTAGAAAAATTAATTGAGCACTACCCTATTCGCGATACAGAAGACCTTCTATTTGGTGATGATTCGATTCTAGAAGATGAGTTTTTAACCGTTGCCGGTTACAAACTTTCACTCAATGATATTCAACATAAAATTGTTTTTGAAAAATTTGGTAAAAAAAAGCCGATAGTTATGTATGGCTTTTATCAAGGTAACATTGGTAGCCCAAACCTTCGAGATGAAGCGTATAAAGGTAGCAAAGTTTACCATCAACTTGTTGAAAATGGAGAGGAATTTGTAAACTCAAATAGAGGCATGCAAATTAAGCGTAAAAATCGCCTTTATGTATCTAAATATTATGAGCAAGCTGAGTCTTTATTTTCAGATTTCGAAAGTGACTTACGTGAGCACTTAGAAGACTACGCTGAAGGTCAAATGAAAAGCGATGTTAAATACGCCAAACGCTTCAAAGTTGATATCGAAGATTGGAGTATTACTGATTTATATGGTACCGACCGTGACTATGGCGGATCTACATCAACTAACCCTGCAGCAATGCTTAATGCTGTTGTAAGCAACTCAGCTGTACCAATCGGTCCTGAAGGTAGTGGCTCGGGTATTGGAGCGGTTAATGTGAGTCATATTACAGATTCAATTATGATGCGCACCATGGATTTTGGTCGTTTTTCTCCTGAAATGTTAGAGAAAATCAAAAAACTTAACTTAAAGCGCCAAGACAACAGTGGCTCTGTTGAGATTAAAGATCTTGATTCAAACAATTAAAATTAAAAGGCCGCTCGTCAAAAGAATGTGACGGGTGGCTTTTTCTGAACAGGGAGTTCGCTATGCTTAAACCACTCTTATTAATAACCGCAATTTTCTTTACTGCACACTCGTCAGCAAAACTAGACACTCTACCTGAAGAATTTGCCGATTTCGGCTTAGATAGTGATTTAACAATATCTTATGGTGATTTAGATCAGTTACTTAAAATCACGGTTATTGACTTAGGCCGCTCAGACCGAGGCTTTCGAAAAGGCCAATCAGGCATTGGCACACGTACGAGAGCACACAAAAATAACGATACAGCTTTAGAAGCAAATCGTTTTTATTATGAAGAAGTTGTAAAGGCAGACCTGAAAACTGGTTTTAAAAAAATACGTCTGAGCCTTGAACAAGTTCCTGAACAAATCCCACTTAATGAGCTCGTTTTATCTGAGCAACTTGCTTACTGGCTAAATTTATATACCACAGCATTATTAGAGAAACTCATTGAGCACTACCCTATCTTCAGTACTGAAGATTTATTATTTGGTGATAATTCATTACTTGATGAGGAATTTATTACTGTTATGGGACATAGCCTGTCTTTGAATGACATACAACACAACATTGTCTTTAAAAAGTTTGGCAAAAGTAAACCGATTGTAATGTACGGCTTTCATCAAGGGAATATCGGCAGCCCAAATCTTCGCCCAGAGGCCTATGTAGGAAGCAAAGTGTATTACCAACTAGCAGACAATGGTGAGGAATTTGTTAATTCTAACCGAGGTATGCAAATTAAAGGGAAAGATAGACTTTACCTATCCGTCTACTACCAGCAAACAGAAGCCTTGTTTGACGACTTTGAGCAAGATTTAAAGTCTCATATTGAACACTATACTAATGGCTCTTTAAAAGATGCTGTAGAGTCATCTAAAGGGTTTAAGCTTACAATAGATGATTGGCATATCGTGGATTTATATCGCACGCATAGAGCCTATGGCGCCTCTTCTGCTATTAACAGGGCTCCCCTAGAGGGTATAGGAGGAATGACATATGGATATCGTGCAGCAGACGGAAGCTATATCACCGATCCCTTAACGAAGCGGCTAGCTCAATTTGGTCGATACCCACCACAAGTTTGGAAGAAAATTCGTAAGCTTTATAAACAAAGAGAACGCATTAAAGGCACTGTAGAAATCAAAGACCTTGATGTAAATCAAGAGTAATATTTTACTTTACTGTACGCCCTGTTAACATAAAGCAAAAACAGGGTGTACGAGTGAATAATTCATTGCAAAGAGCTTTGCACGCATTCAATCAACAACAATATGTGCAGGCATTACAACTCCTTTCTTTACATACAAATAAAACCGCTGATTGGTATACATTAAATAGCTTATGTTTATCAGCTGTAAACAAAACCATAGAAGCTGAGCAGTGCTATTTACAAGGCCTTAGCCAATTTAGTAATCATGTTGGCCTTTTAGACAACTACACCAATTTACTTTGTAAACAAAAAAAGTATGCAGAGTGTATTCAGTTTTGTGAATATAACACAGCTTCTTTATCACTCGAAAAGCCACGACTTAATTACATTGAAAGCCTAATTAATCAAGATGAATTATTAAAATCCGAACTTTTATTGAGCAAAACATCACCCTCGCAGAACACATTCGTTCGTTACCATTGGCTCACTTTAGAACTTTTCGAGCGCTTTGGTGACTTACAACGTATCGAAGAGTATTTTCAAACAAAATTGCCAGATCAATTAAAGGAGCAATTTCATTTCGTTTATAAACATGCTTGTAATTATCGAAATTTAGGTCAATTTGCCGAGGCCTTAGCGCTTTTGCAAATGCTTTTAAAACAGCAACCAAGTGCCGAGTTGCATTACATAGTTGGTTGTACATACTATGATTTACAGCAATATGAACAAGCACAAGCTCACCTTAAGGCATGCTTAGAACTTGCTCCTAACTATGTACCAGCGCATGAAAGCCTTAACAAGCTCTACTGGGAACACTCGCAGAGCCAATTAATGAGTTCATATGCTCAAACTTTCAAAAATTATGATGCAAACCCTGTTCTGATCCAGTCTCAAATTGGCCAACTACTGCAACTAGATAAGCTGGAAGAAGCATTATTAGTAAGCAGTGATGCAACACGAAACCATCCACAAAGTTTAGATTTACATCATGCACACAGTATAATTCTAGATAGAACAGGTGACGAAGAAAAAGCATTTTCACTCCTTCAGCAACTCGTTAAAGCAGCCCCACAAAATGCTCGTTATTGTATTGATTTAGCAAACTTTTACATACAACAAGGCGATTACAGCTCAGCGATCTCTCATTTAGAAACCGCAGTAAAATTTAACCCTCACAACCAAGAGCTTTGGGCATATTTAAGTATTGCTTGGCGACTATCAAATAATGATAAATATCACTGGTTAACTGACCTAGACAAATTCGTTAAAGTGATGGAGCTGCCTGCTCCGCCTGGTTTTAAGACCTTTGCTGATTTTAATAAGCAGTTGCAGGAGCTAATGATCAGCCTTCACACAAATAAACTACAACCATTAGATCAAAGTGTGCGCAGTGGCAGCCAAACACAAGGTCACTTGTTACACCGTTCAAACCAACTTATTGATTTATTTAAGTCATCTATGAATGAATGCATTAATCAATACCTGATGCAGCTACCAGAGGATGCTAACCACCCTCTATTAGCGCGTAATCATAAACGCTTTGTTGCCAGAGGTAGTTGGTCGGTGAAACTAGAAGAAGGCGGTTTTCATGCTAATCATATCCACCCTCAAGGTTGGTTATCAGCGCCGAGCTATATTTCTATTCCTAATGAGATGAGTAAAGATGATGAAACTAAAAATGGCTGGCTTAAGCTAGGAGAAACCAGTCTTAACTTAGGTGAGCGTGAGTCTATAGCTCGTGAAATATGCCCTGAGGAAGGTCAAATTATTATATTTCCAAGCTATATTTGGCATGGTACATACCAACTAAAAAGCACTAGCCCTCGGCTAACTATTCCATGTGATATC